>CAZSTC010000060.1:0-11672 GCA_964609795.1 uncultured Verrucomicrobiota bacterium | reverse complement strand
CAAGCCGGCGGATACGGTGGTTTTCTCTGGCGCATTGCCTCGGAATGCTCCCGTAGATACTTATCGGAAGCTCCTTGAACTCTGCCGGCAATTGGGTCCGGTCAAAACGATTCTGGATTGTGACAAAAAAGCCTTCGAAGAGGGGGTGCTGGGGAAACCTTTCCTGGTCAAGCCCAATACGACGGAGCTGGAGCAATGGGTCGGACGCAAGCTCTCCGGGCAATCGCAGGTATTGGAGGCTGCGTGCGAGCTTTGCCTCACGGCTGAAACGAACGTTTTGGTTTCCATGGGCGCGGATGGCGCACTTCTGGCATGGCGCGATACTGAGGGGAAATCTCCTCGAATTTTCAGAGCCTATTCTTACGAAGTCCCTGTTTTAAATACGGTCGGAGCCGGTGATAGTCTCCTGGCTGCTGCGGCTTTGACGCTACCAAACAGCATGGAGCCGATAGAGAGCCTGAAACTTTCTATTGCCGCCAGTACTCTGGCCGTTTCCAGACCGGCCGGGATATTGCCCCGCAAAGAGGAGATTTATGAGCTTTCGCATAAAATACAGGTCAGTGAAATTTAAGCTGCCGGCCCTCTGCTTCGGGGTGTTTTTCTTTTTCTGGTGCGGGGTCTTTCTCCAATCTCAAACAAACTTCACCGTGGGTGTTTACAACGTGGAGAAATACGAATTGGAGAAAAATGAGGAGTTCGTGAACAAATCCCGAAAGACGGTCCAATCCATCTGCCAGATGAATGCGGACGTTTTGGGCCTGGTGGAGATGGGGAGTCTGGCGAGTACGACCTATCTCCTGGATGAGCTCAAGCGCTCCGGGATGGATTACCCTCACTACGAATGGATGCGCTCCAACGACGGACAACTGAATCTGGTTATTTTCTCCCGTTATCCCCTGAAAGAAATTGTCCACCATACCCAGGATAGGTATGAGTTGGATGAACGCTCCTATACATTGAGGAGGGGGATTCTCGAAGCCACGGTAGAAGTCACTGATGATTATTCTTTTACGGTTTTGCTCACGCACCTGAAGTCTCAGTTGGAATCCACAAAACTGGACCAGCTGGAGGTCCGCCTGGAAGAGGCCAAGCTCCTCAGAGGCAAGGTGGAAAAGATACTGGATGAGGACCCTGAAGCTGATTTCGTGGTCATGGGTGATTTGAATGATGATTATTCTTCCTTGCCGATTCGCACCATTCTGGGTACCCCGGCCGGAAAAAGGAGGCTGCTGGATGCCCGGCCGATAGAACAGATAGGGGATAGCCTGCCCGAGGAGCGGACCCGGGGCAAATTCCGCTCGGTAGCGTGGACCTATTTTTACAGCAAGGAGGACAGCTATTCGCGTCTGGACTACATTCTCTACAGCCCGGGCCTGAGAACTCAGTTTCAGTCGGAGGAGACGAGAGTGGTGGTGGTCCCCAATTGGGGAGTGGCTTCAGATCACCGACCTATTCGGACCGGCTTCACAATTCCGGTTGCGAAGAGAGCGCAGAAACCCAAAACCACCGTGAAATCGCGGTTAAAACCGGCCTTAAAGTAGGCTGAGCCGTTTGCCGGGAGGTGCCTTGGATTTCGGATGAAAGTATTTGAAAAAAGGTTGCGCTTTCCCAGCTCCTTCTTTAGGATAGGAAGTCATGAGAGCAAGGGTAGGGCTGATCGCTTTGTGCTGCACGATAATGCTTTGCTTCCTCGCAGGTTGTAACTACAACAGCGGAACGGTGGAAGACGAGCGCAAGGATCCTTATTATCTGAAAGGCAAGGACCAGCTGAGTCGCAAAGATTATAGCGGGGCAGAAGAATCGTTTTTGAGAGCATTGGAGAGGAACCCCCGTAATAGTAACGCGCATCTGGAGCTGGGTATTATTTATGAAGAAGGACGCCAGGACTATGTCGGGGCGATTTATTATTATCAGAAATATCTGAGGCTGATGGGCCCCAAGGGCGATGACCCCGTGATTCGGGGGAGAATTACCTCCTGCAAAAGGGCCTTTGTGCTGCAATCGGGGATTACTCCCGACAGTTCCAGTTTGGAGAGGCAGCTCGAACAGGTGGTGGCGAATAATCAGAACCTGCAGATTTCGCTCAAGAATTTAAACGCGTCTCATGAAGCGCTGAAAGTGGAAAATGCCGAGCTCAGGAGCCGCTTGGTCCAGCAGGATGCGGAACTGGCACGGGCCCAGTCTCTCCTTGCCGGATCGGCTACGTTGCAACGGGTTCCGACCCAGGTGAGCACCCAGAATCTTCTGCAGGCGAATCAGACTCAACCCTTTAATACTCGCGAAACGGCCCCTCAGAGGGTCGGCGTTTACACGATCCAAGCCGGCGATAACTTTGAGAGAGTCGCTCGGAAGATGAACACGAAAACTAAGGTGATCTCAGAACTGAACCCGGGTGTGGACCCGAGGAAGCTCCAGATCGGTCAGGAAATTAAAGTTCCGGTTCAATAATTATTTTATAAGCAGTATGTTAGCAATTCGAATCATACCCTGCCTGGATGTCCACGGCGGCTCGGTCACAAGAGGTGTTCAGTTTGGAAAGGCCGAAAGCGGCGAATTGAAAAGTGTCGGCGATCCTGTCGAGCTTGCCATGCGCTACAATGAGCAGGGGGCTGATGAGATGGTTTTTTACGATATCACTGCCAGCGCCCACGAACGCAGCACCATGGTGGACGTGATCGAACGGGTGGCAGAACGTTGTTTTATGCCCCTGACCGTTGGGGGCGGTATTCGCACCGTGGAGGATATGCGTACTCTTCTCAACGCAGGGGCGGATAAGGTCAGTATTAATTCCTCCGCCGTGGCGGATCCGGATTTGATTCGTCGGGGTGCAGAAAAATTTGGTTCTCAGTGTATTGTGGTTTCGATCGATGCTCAGCGGGTGGCTCCGGGCAAGTGGGAAGTTTTTACCCACGGCGGCCGCAAGAATACCGGCATGGATGCCGTAGAATGGGCCAAAAGAGCGGTTTCTCTTGGGGCCGGAGAGATTGTTTTAAACAGCATTGATGGCGACGGCACCAAGGCGGGATACGATGTTGAGGCGACTCGGACCATTTCCGACACGGTCTCGGTTCCCGTTGTGGCCAGCGGCGGAGCGGGCAATCTGGATCACATGGTGGAAGTAGTCCAGAAAGGTCATGCCAGCGCTGTTCTGGCGGCGAGCATTTTCCATTACGGAACCTATACCGTGGCGCAGGTCAAAGAGTATCTCTCGGCCCGAGGGATACCCATGCGCAACTGCTAAGCTTTTTATAATTCAAATATGAATCTTCTATCCTCCGGGAGGGTATTGCCGATCTTACTGTTGGTCGGCTCTAATGTTTTAATGACTTTTGCCTGGTATGGTCATTTAAAATTCAAAATGGCGCCTCTTTGGGCCGTCATCGGGATCAGCTGGGGAATTGCATTTTTCGAGTATTGCCTGGCTGTGCCCGCCAATCGGTTCGGGAGCAGCACCTTTACGGTTACCGAGCTCAAAATCATTCAGGAAATTCTGACTCTTTCGGTCTTTTCCATATTTGCCATTACCTATTTGCATGAGAAAATCCAATGGAATCATCTGGTGGCTTTCTTCTGCATTTTAGCGGCCGCAGCCTTCACTTTCCTGCCCAAAACACATTAACGGGGCGCCACTGCTGAAGATAAGGGAGTTCAGAGTATACAGGGGCATGGCGCGTTTCCAGAAATTTATAAAATGGTAGGTTTACTTTAATTATCTTTTTATGTTTGTTCTCTGGCATGTCTGTGCTACAGTCCTGGTAGTGGATTTGGGATTATGAAAAAGTTTATTTTGATGCTGGTGACGCTTGGCGTATCTTCGTTGTCTTTGTGGGCACAGGTGGGCACATGGATATGGTATCCAGGCGATTACGAAATTTGGCTGGGCAATGAAATGAATAATCGCCGCACCGAGCGCGGTTCGTTCTATCCGCCTTTTATGTGGAGGATAGACAGCCACTTCCCGATCGTAGAGTTCCGTAAAGGATTTAAACTGGAACAGCCTGATAAAATCAGTATCCAGGCCGAGGGGACCTATAATGTCGTTTTGAATGGGCAACGGCTTTTTGGCGCTCCGCAAACGCTTGATCTTCCGGCCGGAGATCACACCCTTATCATCCAGGTGTTTAACCAGAAAACGCCGCCCACGCTCCTGATTCAGGGGCAAACTATCGGCACCGATTCCACCTGGCTGGCTACCGGTCCGGATAAAAAGCGCCTTCCGGAAAAAGGGCATGATTTTGCCTATCTCCGCGCCGGTAGCTGGAATTTCAATACGCCTGCACAGAAACCCTCGGAGTTCAAGCTGAGCACAACGCCCATGGAGGGAACCCTGCGCCAAACCGATAAGGGAGGAGAGCTCTTTGATTTCGGTAAGGAGACTTTTGGTTTTCTGTGTTTCCACGGTCTGAAAGGAGAGGGTAAGATCAAGATCACTTACGGAGAAAGCATGGAAGAGGCTTTGGATTGGGATCGCTCTGAGACGCTGGACCTCCTTTCGGTTAAAGGCAATCAGGTGACCGATGAAATAACTCATAGCACCGCTACCGTGGGTGAAATTTATACTCATCCTCAATCAAAAGCTTTCCGCTATGTACATATTGCCTGCGAGGGTGAGGTCAAATATGACAAAGTGAGTATGCTCTATGAGTATCTGCCTTTGAAATATCGGGGATCATTCCTTAGCAATGATGAAGAGTTGAACCGCATTTGGGATGTCGGCGCTTACACGCTGCACCTGACCAGCCGCGAAACTTTTATTGACGGCATCAAGCGCGACCGCTGGGCCTGGAGCGGCGATGCCCTTCAGAGCTATCTGATGAACTATTACCTCTTTTTCGATCAGGAAGCGGTCAAGCGTACCGCCTGGCTCCTCCGCGGAAAAGATCCGGTCTATTGCCATATCAACACCATTCTGGATTATACCTTCTATTGGTTCATGGGCATCTATGACTACTATCTCTACACGGGTGACTCCGTGTTCCTGGAGCAGATTTACCCCAGAATGCAGTCCATGATGGAGTTTGTCCTGTCTCGTGCCAACGCCAACGGGATGGTGGAAGGTCAGCCGGGAGACTGGGTGTTTATCGATTGGACCGATGGGCCGATGGATAAAAGCGGTGAGATAAGTTTTGAGCAGATGCTCTTTTGCAAGAGCCTGGAAACGCTGACGCTTTGCGCTGGGCTGGTGGACCAGAAGGCGGATCAGGAAAAATATGCGAAGCTGGCCTCGGACTTGCGCGCCAAGCTCGAGCCCACTTTCTGGAATGATGAAAAGAAGGCATTCGTCAACAACGTCGTCCAGGGCAAGCAGAGCGATGCGGTGACCCGCTATGCCAATATGTTCGCGATCTTCTTCAACTATATCAGCCCCGAGAAACAGCAGATGATCAAAAACTCTGTTCTCTTGAATGATCAGGTGATGAAGATATCCACGCCTTACATGCGTTTTTATGAACTGGAGGCCTTTTGCGCCATGGGTGAACAGGAATCGGTGCTCAAAGAAATGAAGGCCTACTGGGGCGGGATGATCAAGCAGGGAGCCACGAGCTTCTGGGAAAAATACAATCCGGAAAACACCGGAGTCCAGCACCTTGAGATGTACAGCCGACCCTATGGCAAGAGCCTTTGCCACTCCTGGGGAGCCAGTCCGATTTATCTCCTGGGCAAGTACTATTTGGGCGTCAAGCCGACCCAGCCCGGTTACAAAGCCTATTCGGTGACACCGGTTCTCGGGGGACTGGAGTGGATGGATGGGATCGTCCCCACGCCTAATGGAGATATCCATGTCTATCGGGATGCCAAGAGCATCAAGGTTAAAGCCGCTTCCGGAGAGGGAACGCTCTATTTTGAAACGGAGAAGACCCCCAAAGCCAACGAGGGAGAATTGGTTCGTGGTGAGGGCAATCAATGGAGCCTTCCCATTCCTCCGGGTAAAGAGATTATCGTGACGCTGGAATAATTTCCGCATTCTCCGCATAGGACGCTCGGATTAGAGATTGATTTTAAGAGTGAATCACTCTAGTCTGGTCCGCATGAGTTTTGGTGCCTTAAAGAAATGGTGCGCGTTAGCGGTGCTTGCGGCGGTTTGTTCTGTTTGGGGAGAATCTTCCGGACAAGGACCGGTGAGCATTCAGAAGTTCGGAGTTCTGCCGGAGAATGCCCCCGAAGTGAATCAGGAGAATCTTCAGAAAGCGATTGATTGGGCCTCCCGCTGCGGTGCCGCTCTTTATGTGGAGCCGGTGGAAGACCCTTACCCGATAAAAAGCGGCGTTATTCTGAAGCAGAATGCTTCGCTGATAGGTGCCCACGGGCCTACGGGTCGAGGAACCTGCCATCCGGATAAACGCCAGCCGGTGGGGAGTGTTTTCAAGATAGAAGACGATTCTGCTCCCTTTATCACGGTGGAGAACGCGACCCAAATTCGAGGAATTCAGTTTTGGTATCCCCAACAAACATTGCGCCAACCCGATAAAGTCATCGCTTATCCGCCCACCATTCAGGTATCCCAGACCAAATCGGTGCAGGGAGTCACTTTGAGCTGTCTGACTTTTTACGGAGAATACACCGCCATGGATTTCAATTCTCCCGCACCCCGTATTTGTGAGCAGATTCTCTTTGAGCATTGCTATGGCTATCCGTTGAGCGGGGAGTTTATCCGGATTGACCGCTGCTATGACGTGCCGAGGGTCCTTCACTGCCATGTGAACCCGTCTAATCAGAGGATTTTTGCCGGCGGTTTCAGCCGCTCCGTGATTGATTCAGTGATTGCCAGGAAGACTTTCACCTACGCGATTAATCATACCGATAATGCGCAGCTCATGGACCTCTTCACTTTTGGCGTTTATGGGGGAATTTATCTGGGCCCGGCAACTTATGGGCAACTGACGAATTTCAATCTGGATTGTGTCACCATTGGTATTCATAAGATGGGTGACAGCACATTCAACCGCAACTGGCAGATTGCTCAGGGGAGCATTATTGCCAATGTCGGCGAGAAGCTTGAGGATGTTCACCCCATTATCGTGGAGGGCCAGGGTCACTGCGCTTTTACGAACGTGGAGGCGTTTTCCGGCGGCAATGGAGCGGTGACGGCCATCGGTAAATCTCAGGATTTCATGTTGGTTCGTGGCGACCAGAAGCTGACGGTCTCCCTTTACGGATCGCGGATGAGGAATTACGAAGCGGCTGAGCCGATCACGATTTCGAACCCGAAAGCCCTGGTTTTCGCCACCGATTGTTTCGATAAGAACGAGCAGCCCTGGAGTAGAAAGCCCGGCACTGAAGAGGCGAAATGAAAGTGATTTTTTCTCACGCGGTTCCTTTCTTTCTGGCGCACGGAGGGATGCAGACCCTGACGGAGGCGTTGATGAGCGAGCTCTCCAAGCTGGGTGTGGAGGTGGAGCCCGAGCGTTGGTGGGATTCGAGCCAGCGCGGGGATATTCTCCACTACATGGGCCGCCCTCCTTTTGCCATCAATATCCGGCTGGCTCATGAAAAAGGCTTTAAGGTCGTGATGACCGAGACACTCGATCAGACGGCATCCCGAACGCCGCTCCAGCTTTGGATTCAGCGGCAGATCACCCGCCTGACCCGCAGAGCGATGCCCGGACTGGTAAACCGTATGGCCTGGGATGCGTATCAGCTTCTGGATGCGATGGTCTATATCGTGCCGATCGAACTGGCCGTATCTCAATATCTCTTTGACGCATCGCCCGGTAAAGGGCATGTGATTTCTTCCGGGTTGGTAGAGGAGGCGATTGCCGAGCTCTCATCCCCGGAGGGAAGGGGAGAAGGGGATTACCTCATCTCGTTAGCGGTAATTTCAGAGCGGAAGAACTCTCTGCTCCTGGCCGAGGCTGCACAGAAAGCCGGGGTTCCGGTGGTGTTTCTGGGCAAGCCCTTGGTGGAAGATGATTACTTTAAGCGGTTCTTATCAATCGCCGACGGCAAGACAGTCCGCTATGCGGGTTTCGTTTCTCAAAAGGAAAAGTATCAATATCTGAGGCGAGCCCGCGGTTTTGCCCTGATGAGTCAGTTTGAGAGCGGTTGCATCGCGATTTACGAGGCGGCTGCGGCCGGTCTTCCGCTTTTATTGCCCGATTTGCCCTGGGCTTCAAAAGTCTATGGCCACTTGAAGCAGGTGGAGACCACGCCTCTGGGAAGCGTAGATTCGATAGCGCAGGCGCTGACGCGTTTTTACGCCACGGCCCGGAGAGGCAGCCAACAGACTTTCCCGATTCCCAGTTGGAAAGAAGTTGCCCGGCAATACATAAAAGTCTACGAGAGCATCCTTCAATAAACCGACGCTTTCTCATCTTTTCCCGTAAAAGAAAAAGACCGATCCGGAATTCAAACCCGAATCGGTCGTTTCGTTATAAGGAGATTAAAGAATTAGTCTTCTTTATTTTCTGAGAAATCAGAATTCTCCAGCGCTTCGAAAGCGTGTTGGAGAGCGACGAGGTCTTCACCCGGCTTCAAGGCATCCAGTACGGCCTGCTCAGCCTGGAGCTGCTCAGTCGTATAGTTGGCGGCTTTGATGGATAGACCGATTCTGCGCTCAGCCTTGTCGATCTTGATCACGCGGGCGGTGACTTCCTGACCGATCTTCAGAACGTTCTTGATGCGGTCTACATGCTCTTCGCTGACTTGAGAAATATGGACTAATCCGTCGATTTCGTTCTGCAGTCCGACGAATGCACCGAAGGAAGCGAGCTTGGTCACCTGGCCGGTGATCAAATCGCCCACGCGGTAGAGGCTATCAATGTTGGCCCAAGGATCGATTTCGAGCTGTTTGACGCCCAAAGCGATGCGCTGATTGGCCTTGTCGATTTCCAGAACCACGGCTTCAACTTCGTTACCCTTCTTGACGATTTCGGAAGGATGGTTGATCTTGCGGGTCCAGGAGAGATCGGACACGTGGACCATACCGTCCAGACCGTCTTCGAGCTCAACAAACGCACCGTAGCTGGTGAGGTTGCGGACTTTGCCCTTGATCTTCGTACCCGGAGGATATTTCTCGGCTGCCAGTTCCCAGGGGTTGGTTTCGAGCTGGCGGATGGAGAGAGAGATTTTCTGCTCTTCGCTGTTTGCGCCGATGACAACGGCTTCGATATCGTCACCCACTTTGAGGACGTCGGAAGCCTTGGCGATGCGCTTGGTCCAGGAGAATTCGGTCACGTGGACCAGACCCTCGACTCCCGGCTCCAGTTCGACAAATGCGCCGTAGGGAACCAGGTTGACCACTTTACCTTTGACATGTGAGCCAACAGGATAATTGATGGAAATCTGCTGCCAGGGATTGGCGAGTTTCTGCTTGAGACCGAGGCTGACGCGCTCTTTCTCGCGGTTGATGTCCAGGACGACGACGTCGATATCCTGACCCACCTTGAGGATTTCGCTCGGGTGGTTGACACGGCCCCAGCTCATATCGGTGATATGCAGCAGGCCGTCAATTCCGTTGAGGTCGATGAAGGCACCGAAATCGGTGATATTCTTAACCGTACCCTTGCGGATATCGCCCGGCGCCATTTCTTCGAGGAGCTTGGAGCGGCGTTCGCTGCGTTCCTGCTCGAGGAGTTCACGGCGGCTCAGAACAATGTTCTGGCGTTCCTGATTGATTTTTACGATTTTGAAATCGAAAGTTTGTCCCACCAGTTCATTCAAGTTCTTGGGAGGGATAATATCTATCTGGCTTGTCGGCAGGAATGCCTCGATGCCAACGTTGATGATCAAGCCGCCTTTGACGACTGCTTTGACTTTACCACTGATGACTCCACCTTCGCTGCAGGCAGCCTGGATTCTTTCCCAGTTCTGTTTGAAGGCTACTTTTTTCTTGGAGAGAAGGACTGAGCCTTCTTTATCTTCGAGGCGTTCGATCAGAACATCCTCTTCATCACCGGGTTTAATATTTTCAGGTTCGTCGAACTCTGCAATGGGGATGATACCTTCGCTCTTGTAGCCGATATCAACCAGAACTTCTTTTGCACGGACTTCGATGACGTAACCTTTGACGACCTGGCCCGGAGCGAATTCCATAAAGGTACGCGCCAGAGCCTCTTCCATATTGAAGGACATAATGAGGAATGACGGGGAACTTACTCCCCGTGGGAATCCCCTGAAAGGGTATTCCGCTAATTTTTTATAGTTCTTCCAGCTAAGACATTAGCGTTCATAGCCAGATGGTTTGTTTGTTTCTTTTCGCGCTTTGTCACTGACGGACCCTCCGTCAGAAAGCAAATGCTCCTCGCACTCGCCAAAAGCGAAGGGGAATCATAGCACCTGTGAAAAGCGAAATGCAATCGGAAAGAAGAAAAATCTCCCGAATTTTGAGAAAAAAATGCCCTTGCTGTTTGCAAGGGCATTAAGCCGTGGAAAAACCACGGGATGAATCCGTTTTATCTATTCTATCTCACTGCTCTGAAGAATTTTATCTTCTCAGAGGGAGTAATCCATGCCGGGGATTCAGTTGCAATCTGAACCCAATCAGCCTCACTCAGAGAGGATGCAGCTTCCAGGCGTCCCTCAAACTGGACGAGAATCTGATCCGAGGTGCCTCTCAGGATAGTAAGCGTGGGCGGCTCCTGCGGGTCGGTTTGCACGATGACCTGGACTTCACTACTGAAGAGACTTCCCTTCGGGTTAGTGACTTTGACCTTGTAGAGTCCGGCCTCTGAAACGACCAGCGTTTCCGCATCGCCTTCCACCTGGATTCCATCCCGATACCACGCATAAGAAAGCGGAGGTGAGCCGGCTGCCTGGACGCTCAGGGTGAGTGCATCGCCTTCTCTGATGGTGCCTCCTTGCGGTTGCGTCAGGATGCTGACCTCTTCGAGCGGAGCGAGTACCGAGAGGGTGGCGGCAGCGCTGGTCAGTTCCCCGTTGAGGTTGGTGACGCGGCAGCGAACCTGTAGACCATTCTGCTCCAAGGTGACGTTGTCAAAACTCAGGGTGCGCTGATTCAGGGAAATATCCGGAACCCCATTAATCTCCCATCGATAAGTGATCGGGGTGCCGCTCTTGACGAAGACTTCGAAGATGGCACTTTCTCCCTCATAACGGGAAAGAGATTGCGGTTGAATCACTATTTCAGGAGCGGTGAATGATGCTCCTGGCGGAAAGAGCCGTGTTTGAGGAATCGGCGACTCCATGACTCCGGAGGGGAGCTGCCACTGCACGATAATATGATCGCCGCCGGTGCCGTCGGTCTGAATTCCTTCGATGTAATAGGTTTTATTGGCCGTCAGCGAAACCGGAGACGATTTCTGTGAAGCGTAATTATCCCAAGTGTTCACCGGTGCCCATCCGTAGAGGTAGGCAATCCTGCGTTTATGGGTTGGACTTTCATCGGTGCTGAGCCAGAGCTCCGAGTCATCATCGCTGCAAATCCAGAAGGTGTAGGAGCCGGTGACCGGCGGGATAATGAGTCCGCTGAGTTTTTGGCCGTAATTATCAGCCCAATCAATGGGTGAGATGAAGCTCGCTACCGAATCCACCAGGTCCGGAGAGTTCGGGTAGGTTGCTTTACTGGTCAGGGTGCTCAGGCTGGAGTCACAGTTATACCAGACCTGACGCAGGAGTCCCTGGCCCATGACATCGGTCTGGATATATTTGACCGTATCCGGAGCGATCGGGTTTTTATTAAAGGAGATGTCGCAGACTCCGCTGACGCTCAGGGC
>CAZSTC010000059.1:0-11831 GCA_964609795.1 uncultured Verrucomicrobiota bacterium | reverse complement strand
GTATTTACGTCGATCGTGTGCTGAGGAGATTCAGTCGTTCCGGAATAGGAGGCCGGCTTGGAGGCCTGAACGGCGATAATCGTATTACCACCAGACAGAATGCCCGCCGTACCCGCTTCATCGGAATAGAGCTGCATATCAGCCAACTGCATGAGCGAGTTGCCATTGGTTCTCAAGCTGTTGAAGATCACCCGGTAGTGCTTGTAAGAAGCACTGTTGTCCACGACGACCAGAGGGCCTTCAGCCTTGCGCGTCGTCGGCAGAGATACCGCACCTTCTGCGATCAGAGTCCAACCTTCTGCAAAGGAAATGCTGTTATCCGTCTCAGTATAATCGGTGTTTCTTCCCCATATCTGATAGGCATCCGGATCGCGCTCAGTCGCATCGTTAGCCGTCCACATCTTGAAGCTCTTGACAGCGGCAGGCGCCGAAGGCGTCACGATGAAACCGCTATACTCGCCGGCTCTATTTAGGTACTTGGTATCGACGCTTCCATCAATCACCAGAGGAGGATTTTCCGCGGCCGGATAAGAGCTGGCAGAATTCGTCGTCATGTATTGAATATCTTTGGTGGCATTGATCGGACGGGCGATATCACCGGGGATTAAAAGAGGTTCCCCGATACCGATATCTTCCTTGAGACCGTAGAACTGCAGCTCGGAAATATGAACCACTTGCGCATCCGTTGCCGCTGCGTCGCGGATACCGGTGAATAGCAGCTTGTAACCACGATAATATTCGGTAGTACTGACGCTCACTTCAGGGCTCCAAATCGAGCGAGCCTCAGGAGTCTGCAAAGAACCTTCACCCAGGAGAACCCAAGTCTCATTTGTTCCGGCGCTATTGTCGGCACTCTTCTGGAAATCGAGCGTACCGAAAAGCTGATAAGCCACCGGATCGCAGGAAGGACGGTTAGTGAAGGTATAGATATTGAAGCTCTCGAGCTTGGTCAAACCGGCTGCGGGCCAGATCGCCAAACCGACATTGGTCTTGGCAAAGTTCGCATAGCGGTTGACGTAGTTCAAGTCAATGGCGTTGGCAGGAGGACTTCCGTTCCAGTCTGTCGTGTTATAAGCGGAATCGGTGCCGACCGGGAACTGGACCGCGAGGGTCGAATCGTAATCCTGAGCAAAAATAATACCGATATCGCCCACATCGGGATTCGGATTGGCCATTTCATAGAACTGGACATCGCCTATCTGCATGCTGACACCCGTACCCTTCAGAGTCGGGAACACCATGCGGTAGGAGGTATAGCTAACCTCGTTTTCAAAGGAGTAAAACTCACTCGCCGTCAGGCGCTCTTCAGGCAGATTCAAAGTGCCGGAAGAGATCAGAGTCCACGCCTCCTGATCTCCAAAGCTGTTATCCGTACTCTTGATCTCTTCGTTGGTACCGTAGAGCTCGTAGGTAGCCGGATCACGCTCGGGCGCATCATTAGCAGTATTGAACTGCATACTCTTGATCACCGTCGCCCCGAAAGTGGGGGTGATGATAAAGCCCGTATAAATTTGACCACCATTGAGATATTTCGTGTTGGGGTCCTGATCGGTCAGGTAACCGGGGGCCTCAGCGGCCGGGTAGTTACTGTTGTTCTTTACTTTTCCGCCGACGGCGATGACGTTATCGGCAGAGCTCAGCAGCTTCGTCGCTGCAAGCGAAGAACTGGCCGAAACCGCAACGCCCACAGCAAGAGCTGTCAGTAGATATTTTTTATTCATAACTTGTTCCGTTTGTAGTGTGTGTTGCCACAAATAGCGTATACAAACCGCAATATAGTTTATTAGTTTCTTTGGCTGGCGATAAAAAACCAAACCTTAAAAGGTCCTCAAAATCCTCACCGCCATCCAAAACATTCGTGAGTGTCGCGTCCGTAGCCTTTTTTGTCAACGAAATATGCCGTTTTCGGGGATAATTTGGAAATAAAAAATGGCTCGAGAGATGTCTTGAAAACTATTGAGAATTTTTGGTTTTCCCGTGAAAGATTTAAGGGCAGTTTTTGGAAGAAATTGCCTCTTTTTGTTCACTATCGGTCAGAAATCCTCTCAACGTCCTCAAGGCGCCCCTCAAAGCCTCTTCTTTTCCTCCCTTACTATAGGACACGGCCGCTGACAAACCGGTTCAGCTCAGAGATCGGTATCCTGAGCATCCGGTAGCGGCTGCCGGGGCTCGCCAGATTTACCGCGCGCAGTTGGCCCGCATCAATCAGGTTCGAGATGTGCATCATGCTCACGCCCAAGAGACGGGCCGCCTCCTTGCGTTTGAGCAGAACCGGCTTCTCCGGCTTTTGTTTCGACACTTGCCGGGAATCAGCTTTCTCAGATGAAGTTGAATTATTCATGCTCTTAGTCTCCCTCTTCACTCGGCTGATTCAACCGGCAGATCTTCTCCGTTGCGGCAGCCCGGGGCGATCCACTCCAGTCCCAGCGCCTCATAGATATCTTCTTCCTCAGCAGACCGCAGCCGGTGCTCGGCCGTGTAGAGTCCCTCGGGCATCAGCGGAGAGCATCCCAGCCCGCGGGCTCTCAGTGAGAGAAGACCCAGATGCCGCTGCGGCCCCGTCGTCAGAAGCAGAGCGATCCCGAAACGCTCCGGCGTGCTCAACCAGATACGAACCCGCCCGTAAAGCGTCAGGAGCGAATAGTGGTAGAGTCCCAGGGCCGCGGAGAACCGGAGCTTTATCCGGTCCGCCCCCCGGAACCAGAGAAGCTGGTAGCAGCGCAGGAATCCAAGCAATGCGCTCCCATTGAGTGAAGACTCTTTGCCGTCATACCCATGAGGCGTGACGACGAAATCCAGCTCTTCGGAGCGCGAAAACGAGGTACGCCTCGGCAATCGTCGCAATCTGCCGCTCAAGGCGGCTCGCGAACATAAAGAGTTGAGATGCTCTTTCAGAAAAGTATGGGCAAACTCGGGCAGGCTCCTCCGCAACAGGGCCGCACTCTTCGCAAAATGATAATGAGGCAGATGCTCCGGGGGCGCCTCCCAGATATAATCCAGGAGCGAATCAAGCTCCGGGTCCTCTACTCCCTCTTGCGTAAGGGATTGCTCCTTTGGCCGGAAAAGACCGGCAACCCACGTTCCGGGGTCAAGACAAGTATTCTCTATAGGTTTCATAACATTTATCTCCTTTATTGGGTGAAAGTTGCTGCTTCAAGAACCACCCGGAAACAGGCAGATTCCCGGAGCAGCGCTGAAAACGTAGCACGTGGAGAGCGGAATCCGCAAGGGATTTTAAGAAATTTTTCTTAAAAGGTCTGTAACGATCCTTCCGTAAATTAGTTACAAGTAAGAAACTAAAGTATCTCCGGAACCCGAAGTGCTTTTTCCAGGAGGAAAAACGCTCCGAAAAAAACCTCTTTTCAAGGGCACTTTTTCGGTTGACACCCCCCTCCTGAGGAGATAGAGTGAGACAGGATTTTTGTATGACAGAAAATTTGGATAGCAATAACCCTACGACACCGCAGTCCGGCACTCCTGCGCCGGCTCCGGGCGCACCCGAATCAGTTGTAGTTCCGCCTAAGGCACCGCAGACCAAGAAGGAGACGATTCGTATCAGTCTTCCTCCCAAGCCGGCAGCCCCGGGCAGACCCTCTGCTCCGGTAACGGCTGCTGCCGCTCCCGCCGGAGCCCCTGCGGCCGCCAAACCGGCTGCCCCGTCAGCGCCCGCCGTCCCTGCCGGAACCGCTCTCAAAATGAGCGGCACACCCGGGCCCCAGAATCCGACAGCCCCCAAACAGCGTGCTGCTGCCGGAAAAGCGGGGAGCCCTGCGGGCGGCAAGGTCCAGATGATAGACCAGGTCCTGGCCATTCTGGTGGCAGTCGCGGCAATCGCCTGCGTGGTGACCTCCTTTATGCTCAATAATCTGGGCAATACCCCCGGGTACTAATCGGTTTTTCGAGAGGCCGCGCGCCTCGTTTTTAAAACACTCACCCCCTCCGTAGAGATGAGGGTGGGTGTTTTTTCTATTCTCACCTTCCTCAGGCTGGACTCTTTTCATCCGGGTGCGTATTCTTGGACCGTATGAAGATCATTTTATCTGTAATTTTGACTTTGGGGTTCTGGGCCGTTTGTCCGGCGCAATCCCCGGAAATTCCGAAGCTGGACCCCAAGTGGAAACTGGTCTGGAGCGACGAGTTTGAATACACCGGCCTGCCCGATACGAATAAATGGGGCTACGAGGTCGGCTATATCCGCAACAAAGAGCTCCAATACTACACCGATTCGCGCCTCAAAAACGCACGGGTAGAGGACGGTAAGCTCGTGATCGAAGCCCACAAAGAATCCTACAAAGGGATGGATTACACCTCTGCCAGCGTCATCAGCCAGAATAAGGGCGATTGGCTCTACGGCCGGGTCGAAGTCCGGGCAAAGCTCCCGGAGGGCAAAGGAATCTGGCCCGCACTCTGGATGCTGCCGACCGATCGGGCTAAGTACGGCTGGCCCAAGGGCGGAGAAATCGACATCATGGAGATGGTAGGTTTTGAACCCAAACGCGTTCACTCCACCGTCCACACTTACGACACCTACGTGAATAAAAAAACGGAGGGCCAGAGCAAATCCATTGAGCTGGAGACTCCGCAGAGCGATTTCCATCTCTATGTGGTGGAGTGGTATCCGGACCGCCTGGATTTCTACGTGGATGCGAAAAAACTCCTCTCTTACCCCAAAAAAGAGGACACACTCGAATTCTGGCCTTTCAGAGAAAAATTCTACCTGATCATGAATATCGCCTACGGCGGCGCCTGGGGTGCCTCCAAGGGAATTGACCCTGAGTGCCTCCCTCAAAGAATGGAGATCGACTACGTCCGGGTTTACGAAGAAAAGAAATAGAGAGATAGAGCCTGTTTTTCAACATGTTCGAAACGGATGGCCCGGGACTGAACACCCCGGGTCATTTTATATCTTCCTTCTCCGACCGCTTTTCAGTGCGCATATTTTTGGGGCATTCTGTGGCACTTTGTGGATAAATGTGCTAGCCTGTTTCTAATGTCGAGGTTTCAGCTTAATTGGCCGGGATTTGAGAAAACAGACTTCGCAGAGGGACAGATCTTGGAGGTGTGCCTAAAAGAGCTGTTTATATCCCGATTGTTTTGGTAGAATTTCGACATTGGAAATAGTATGAAGAGAAGAATCGCTTCAATATTCCTGGCAGGTGCTGGAATGGTTTTTGAGTATTGTGCCCAGAGCAGCGTGATCATTAGCGAGATCATGCATCATCCGCAGAGTGACAGTAATGCCGAGCAATGGTTTGAGCTCTACAACACGGAGGATTCGTCTGTGGACTTGAGCGGCTGGGTGGTCAGCGAGGGGTGCAATTTTGTGTTTCCTGCCGGGACTAAGATTGGGGCCCGGGATAATATTGTTGTTGCCGCCAATACGGAAATTTTCAGTTCATTATATCCTGAGGCAAATTCAGTCGTCGGGAACTGGTCCGGGAGTATCGGAACTCATATCCGCCTGACCGATGCGTTGGGCCGAACGGTCGATGATGTCAATTTTGCAACCGATGGCGATTGGGCGCAGCGGCGATTAGGCGAGGTCGATAATGGGCATCGCGGATGGGAATGGTATTGCGAACATGACGGCCTGGGAAAATCTCTGGAGCTGGTAAATCGTGCGTTCTCCAACGAGTATGCTTTGAATTGGGCCGATAGCACGGCAGCCGGAGGAACTCCCGGCAAAGTAAATTCCACCGATACGGATAACGCCGCCCCCATCATCATCGAGGTTGCACACCGCCCTATCCTGCCAAGCCCGAATGATCCGGTTACGATTACGGCGGCGGTTCTGGATGAAGATTTGAGCGGCGTCCAGACGACATTATTCTGGCGCGTGGATGGGCAATCCGAATTTCAATCCTTGCCGATGAGTGATGATGGATTGCACGGAGATGGATTGGCCAATGATGGGGTGTATGCAGCCTCATTGGCACCGCTTGCTCAAGGCACGATCGTTGAGTTTTGGATTCAGTCGATAGATCTCCAGGAAAATAAACGGGTTTACCCAAATGTGATCCTGCCGACGGATTCAGCGCGGACGGCTAATCTCCTCTACCAGGTGGATGGAAATTCCTATGAGGGACCCAATCCTCGCTATTACATCATTATGCGGGAGATCGAACGGGCGGAACTTCAGCAGCTTGGCTCTAGATCTCCGGATGCGATGAGTGACGCAAAAATGAATGCGACCTGGATCAGCAGGGACGGCATAGATAATAATGGCAAAATCCAATACAGGTATAATGCCGGCGTCAGAAACCGGGGCAACGGCACGCGAACCGACAGGCCGCATAATTATCACGTGGAGATCCCTTCCGACCGCAGATGGAAAGAGATGGAGGGGATTAATGTGAATGCGCGATATTCTTTCAGTCAGGTGTTGGGCAGCGCGATTTTCCAAAAAGCGGGTGTCCTCTGCGCCAATTCAAAATTTGTCGAGTTGCGCGTAAACAGCACCAATCTCATGGGCCCGGGCATCGGAATCTCTTACGGTTTATATGCCGCCAATGAGCAGTACAACAACAGGCTCGTCAAACGCCATTGGCCTGATGATTCCGAGGGCAATCTCTATCGGGGTTATGGTTATAAAGCGGATTTTTCGTGGCATGGAGACGATTTTTTATCCAGTGACGCTTATACTACCTATTACTTCAAAGAGAATAATTCGCGTGAAAAAGATTACTCGGATCTGATTTCTCTCTGCGGAGTGCTGAGCGTCATCCCGGAGTATTCAACAGATGAGACCTACGTCAGCCGGGTCCGCGAGGTTCTGGATGTCGAGGAGTGGATGCGCTACATGGCTGCCAATACCTTGCTGCGTAACGACGAAACATGCCTGGGAAATGGTACCGGCGATGATTACGGTTTATATCGGGGCGTCAATGATCCCCGTTTCCGCGTGATCGCCTATGACTCGGATTCTCTTATGGGCTGGGGCCAGCACGAATCACTTTCCGAAAAAGGAATCTGGTCCATGACCAACCTCGTTTCCATAAATCGGTTCATGAAGCATCCCGAGTTTACCCCCATCTACCTCAATTATCTAAAAACATTCTCGGAGACTCTTTTTTCACCCGAGCAGATGAATCCGTTTTTGGATGAGATTCTCGGTGGGCAGATTCCTAAGGATGCGATCACGAAGATGAAAAGGTTTAACTCAAACCAGGTTCATTATGTGCTCGGGCAGTTCTCTCAAAAGCTGACCCTGGAAAGCTCTTTTGCAACCAATAACGGTTTCCTGTATACCACCAATTCCAGCATATCGCTCAACGGAAAAGGCGACGGCACCAGGACAAGAAATGTTTACGTGAATGAGACGCAGTCTCTCTGGACACCCTGGAAGTGCGAGTGGAGATTGGAAAATATCGCGCTAAACCCCGGGATGAATAAATTCATTATCCGCGCGTTTGACCTCGATAATAAGGAGATCGAAAGAAAGACCATTGATATTTGGTACGATACTTTCTCCGTCCAAAAACAGGGAGGAACTCTGGCAGCCGACACAGTTTGGACCGCGGCAGAGGGACCTTATCGGGTCACCTCCAGCCTGACGGTTCCGGCCGGCGTTACACTGCGAATTGAAGCCGGGACAACCGTCTATATGAACCCGGGCTTTGACCTGATTGTCCAAGATGGCGGAATCTTATTGGTGGAAGGCGAGAAAGGTAAAATGGTTTCCTTCCTGTCTGAGCCGGGAGTCACCACCCGTTGGGGCGGCGTTAAGATTTATGGTTCGGTCGGTTCACCCGAAACGGTTATCTCGTATGCCTATTTCCATAATAATGCGTCGACCTGTATCGAGGTAGACGGAGGTACACTGAGATTGGAAAATACAATATTTGCCAATAACAGACGGCCGTATCTGAGTGTGGAGGATTCCTCATTTCTCGTGGATGGCTGCTTCTTTCCCAATGTAGACGTGGGCTCGACTTTTGAGCCGGTCCACGGAGATAGAGGGATTAAGAGAGGCGGCCGTGGAATCTTCCGCAATTGTTTTTTTGGGAAACCTTTTGGCTACAATGATACGGTGGATTACACGGGTGGGGACCGCGGCGCTTCCGAGCCGCTTGTTCAATTCATCAACAATGTCTTTATCGGCTCCGAAGACGATATTTTGGATTTGGATGGCGCCGATGCCTGGGTTGAAGGCAACATCTTTTTGCATGCGCATCAGGGGCCCTCGACGGGCAACAGCTCATCTGCGGTTTCCGGCGGCGTCAGGGGAAATTATGGCACCTCTGAAATTACCGTCATCGGTAATATCTTCTATGATTGTGACAGTGCCATCACGGCGAAGATAGGTAATTACTATACGGCGATCGGCAACACGATCGTGCGTTCCACCAAAGAAGGCGGCGGCGATTCGGAATCCGGCGTAATTAACCTGGCAGATCCTAACGCCGAATACGGCAAGGGATGTTATTTGGAAGGGAACATTATCGTTGATATCGAACAACTGGTCCGCGATTATGATCCCGCGTATAGTCTGGTCACTTTTACGAACAATATCCTCTCCATGGCCTGGACAGGCCCCGGCGGAAATAACAAGTTGATTGATCCGGTTTTCAAGCATGTCCCGGTTCTCGAGGAAACATTTTTCGAAAACTTCGATCAAGCACAAGTCATGTGGGATTGGCTGAGCCTGAGTCCTATTTCTCCTGCGATTAATACGGGCATCTACGGTGCGGATATGGGAGCGGTTGTCGAACGCGGAATTTATTTATCGCCCGCACCCAATAAAATCACGAATGTGAGGAGTGCGACATTCCATGTCGGACCCCTCATTATTGAAGAATCTCTGAACCTTCCCGATTTCCCCCTGGGTTCTGGCTTTACGCATTATCGCTGGAGATTGGATGGCGGAGAATGGAGTCAGGAGTATTCGAGCCATACACCCATCGAGTTAAATGATCTGCAAGATGGACCCCATTACGTGGAAGTCATTGGAAAAAGCGATGTCGGCTTTTACCAGAACGACCCCGAATTGTGGGGACCCTTATGCATCACCCGTTCTGCAACATGGACCGTCGATTCTCAGTTCGATCCGCTCTCAGAGGTCTCAGTACGTATCAACGAGATTTCGACCGATGACGGGAGCACCGGTGCCTCCGGAAGAAAAATTCACAGCAAGGTCGAGCTTTATAATTTCGGGACGGCACCGGCGGATATTTCCGGCATGGGCTTGACCACCTCGCTTGATATTCCTCACTGGTACACCTTCCCCGAAAACACGGTGTTGGGAGCCGGTGAATTCCTGGTTCTGGAGGGTGGTTTTTCCAGGGTTGGAGAATATGAGAGCCTGGGTTTTGAACTCAAAAAGCATGGAGGAAATTTCTACCTTCACGGGCGTGCAGATCATGGTGGAAAACTGCTCGATAGTATTTCTTACGGGATCCAGACGGCAGATTATTCTTTAGGCAGAATTAATGAATCGGCCTGGACCCTTTGCGTGCCATCCTTCGGTGCGGCCAACGAGCAGGTTCCGCTCAGTTCAGCCGCCGGATTATGCATCAACGAGTGGATGTGCGATGGGAATTTTATCATGCCCGAGAGCTTCATCGAGCTCTATAATAGGACCTCTCAGCCCATCAATTTTGGAGGATGTTATCTATCCAATTCCGCTGGCTCACCCATGCACTATCGCATCCCGGAGCTGAGTTTCATCGCGGCAGGCGACCGGATACTCTTTTATGCGGATGAGAAAACGCAACTGGGAGTAGATCATCTCCCCTTCAAATTGAACGCGGAGATGGGAATCATTTTACTTTCCGATTCCGATTCAAACGTCATTGATCGGGTGCAGTACGGAAGCCAATTCACCAATATTTCTGAGGGACGCACTCCGGATGGAAGTGACAAAATAGTCTCTTTCAGCCAGCCTACACCCGGCTATCCAAATATGGAATCCGCAGATTATGAGAGTAATGTCGTCGTCTCAGACTCCTTCCCGTTGTTAGCCCTGGGAGATCAGTGGCGATATTATCAGGAAGGGAGCCTCGACGGAATCGCCTGGATGAGCCCTCAGTATGATGACTCAGAGTGGATGAGCGGGCCCGGACTCCTGGGCGTGGAAGGTTCCTCCCTACCCTCACCCGGTTTGCAGACACCGATGACACTCGGCAGATCGACCTACTATTTCAGAACCTCCGTCACGATGGAGAAGAGTCTGACCGATGCCCTATTGGACATCACGACCGTGCTGGATGATGGTGCCGTTATTTATCTGAACGGAGCCCCCATTTACACGAATAGAATGCCTCCGGGCGTTCCTCTATATGGTACATTCGCAGGCACAGGCGCCGGCAACGCCGACGAGGAGAGTGTCACTCTGAAGGGCATCTCTCTCAATGAGGGAGAAAACGTGATTGCTGCAGAAGTTCATCAGGTCAACAGCGGCAGCACCGATTTCGTTTGGGGTATGGCGCTGACCGCCTCTCAACTGACCACCAACATTGTCGCCTCCGGCGCGAGTGTTGCTCGGCTCAATGAAGTGATGTCCCTCGGAGACGCAGAGGATTATGTGGAGTTTTATAATCCCTCGGATTATCCGATTGATTTATCCAACGTCGGTTTCACCGATGACCCGGTGACTCCCTATAAATGGATGTTCCCAACCAATACACTCCTGAATTCAAAATCATTTTTGAAACTACCCTGCGGCAGCCTGCCTTCTCCGACAGAAACTCGAATCACAATTCCTCTCTCCTCTGAGGGAAAAGGATTGTACCTCTTCAACACAGTGGAGCGCGGCGGCGGATTGATCGATGCGGTTCAATATGGTTTGCAGACCGCAAATTATTCGATCGGCAGAGCTCCCGATGGAATGGGGCAATGGGCATTGAATGTCCCATCCCCGGGACAATCCAATCACAAAGCGGCATTGGGCGATCCATCGCTCTTACGCATCAATGAATGGATGGCTTCTCCGACGAAGGGAGATGACTGGCTCGAAATTTTCAATTCCGGTTTATCACCCGTTGCACTGGGCGGACTTTATCTCTCGGATAATCTCCTTAATCCATTCGAGTCGCCCATTGCGCCCCTCTCATTTATCGGAAGCGTGGAATCGGGGTTTGCCCTTTTCTACGCGACCGGAGAAATTACGGCCGGGAAAAATCATGCAGGGTTTGCCCTGAAAAAAACGGGTGAATCCGTCGGCCTCTTTTCCCCGATCGGCGTGTTGATTGATAGCGTTGTTTTTGGCCCGCAGATTCAGGGAGTCTCCGAGGGCCGTTTACCCGATGGCGATGCTGAAATCGTCGCCTTCCCGACGACCGCTTCCCCGAATAGCAGCAATTATCTGCCCCCGGTGGATGTCGTCACGATTACGGGTTACGAAATGAGTGCGGATGCTTTCGTCATCCAATTGAACGATCTTGCAGGTACCTATAAAGTGCAGGCGACCACCTCGCTGGCCGATCCCATTATCTGGGAAGATATCGAGGCTCTGAAAGTGGGCAATCAACTGATCATCATGCGCGCCGACTATCCTCAATTCCTCGAACCGCAAGAGAGTCTGTACTTCAGAATTTATCGATAACGCCTTCCCCGTCCAGCCCCCTCACTTCAACTGGGTAGTACCACTACCCAGTTGAATTCCGAATTGCCTCAAAATGTGTGCACTCAAAAGGGGAATATGTAGGGAGTCTCAATCCTCTTGCTCGTAGTAATAGGAGTAATCAATACCTTTCATAAAAACTTCTCTGTCATCTACCCTCTGAGTTAACGCATTTTGAATCAGATTTTTCAGCTGAGAATTATCAATCACGCTCCTGGTCATGGATTCCAGATACGTTTTCTTATCAATCTTACTCCAGTCAACGCAGCAT
>CAZSTC010000058.1:0-12260 GCA_964609795.1 uncultured Verrucomicrobiota bacterium | reverse complement strand
CATCTTCTCGACCAGCTGTTTGGTGATGGAGAGCCCCAGACCACTGCCTTCATAGTAGTGGCCTTTTTTCATCATATCCTGCTGACGATTGAACGGCTCGAAAATATTCTTATGGAATTCCTCCATTATGCCAATACCCGTATCCGATACGCTGAAAGTCAGGAGACAGGTTTTCTGATTCGCAGGTTCAAACTCCAACCGGACCCGCACATTGCCCTGATGGGTAAATTTGAGCGCATTGCTGATCAAGTTCAACAAAATCTGTTTCACGCGCGTCGGGTCCAACAGAAAGAGCGGAAGAAGCCTCGGATACAGAAACTGCAAGTCCAGCCCCTTCTCATTGGCTTTGCCTCTGAAGATGGAGTGGACCTCCTCCAGAAGCGCCGCAATGTCAGTCTGGATCGGAACAAACTGCGTCGTGTCGGCCTCTATCTTGGAAAGATCGAGCACATTGTTCACCAGAGTCAGCAGCGTGGAACCCGACAGATAAATCGATTTTAAATAATCCTTCTCTTCCCCTGGCTGGAGGTTTGAATCCTGCAGAGCTTCGCTGAAGCCGATAATCGCATTGAGCGGTGTGCGTATTTCGTGGCTCATCGTACTCAGGAACATATTCTTGGCGCGGTTCGCCGCCTGAGCAGCCTCCATCGCCTTCTCCAGGCGTACCTGGTTCTCATGAATTTCGGTGATATCTACCAAGCTCTCCAGCACATAGAGCATCTCTCCATGCAGACCAAAGATCGGCTGCACCGAAGCCTGAAAAAATCTCCCCTTAAACTCGATAGAACGCAATACCTTCACTTTTTGTCTGGAAGCAATTTGAATCGGGCAATTCGTTGATTGGCAGACCCCTGAACTTTTATCGTGGCAGAAGTAGTCTCTGCACCTGGCTCCGATCAACTTCTCATAGGGAACATCCAGAAGTTTGGCAAAGCTGGCCGTCGCAATCACGACCCTTCGCTCCTTATCCACCATCACCATCGGCACCTCGATATGGTCGAACATCTGCTTCTGGAAATTGTTCGACTCGGCGATTGCCTCCATCTGCCGGTTACGTTCGTAGGCCAGCTGGAAAATATGAGCCGCACCGTTCATCGTATGGATTTCGCTCTGAGTAAAAGGCTTCTTCTTTAAAAAGGCGAAACTTATCTCACCCCAAAGCTTTTTATCAATCCAGATTCCCACCATAAAGAGCGATTCAATCCCCAGCTTCCGGAAAAGAGGTTCTGCGGATCCCGAGTATTCCGGGATATTTTCCATCCCACTGAACTCAAAATACATACGCCTTTTGTGACGCTCTATAATCCCGGAGCTTGAAGGAATTCTTTCCAGAGCCCAGTCAGCACGCTTATCGGCTGGAATGTTCCGTCCCAACCAGTTGTGGGTTGTCCGGCAATAGGCATAATCTTCCTCAAAACGCATCACTCTGCAGTTATCGGCATGCAGACTCCGAGCCAGGATGCCCAGCACATCCTCGATCACCTGGCTGAAGTCAGTAGCCACGGCCACTTTTTGCAGACACCGGTTGACGACCCGCGTATTCTGAACGTACTTCTCCAGGTTGAAAAGCATCTGGAAACGCTCCCGGGCCAGTTTCAACACCGACACTACATCATGCAGAAGCTGGATATCGTTTTCTGTGAACTTCCGTTTTGAAAAAGTGAAATCAGCCTGCAAGCATCCCCAAAGCTGATCTTTCTCCCATACTCCGGTAATGACCAGGCTCTTGACACCTCGCCTCTCAATCCAGTATTTCTTCCGTTTCTCGGCTCCGGGCTCGGTGGTGTTCTCCGTGTCCTCAATCAGGATATCTTCTTTTCTCAGCAGCTTCTGATAGAACTCGTCCGACGGTTCCATCAAAAAATCCTGAAGTGTTTCCAAGGCGGGATTCGCGCTATGCCCCGTCCACTCGTGCGTCTTGAAGAACTGGCATTCATCCGGATCAAACTTGATCAAATAGCATCGGCAAGCCCTCAACCGGTGGCCCAGGAGCTCAAGCATTTCTTCAATGGCGCGATTGAAGTTTTCGGAGGTAATGGCGCTTTGAAGGCAGCGGTTGATCGTCTGGGTGCTTTCAATATGTTGATTGAGTTCGCCCAGGAGCCTCAGCCGCTCATTTTCCAGGCCCAGACTACGGGTCACGTCCATATCTGCGCTGATAATGAGACGGCGTCCCGATTCGGTCTTAACAAAGGTTTTATAAGTTCTGGAGGTTAATATCTCGATATCCTCATCGCCGTAAAAATGGAGGTAAATTTGCGTTTCTCCCGTCTCCATCGCCCGCAAATCCCAGTTCCTGACATCTTCTGCCGCTCCGGATTGACCAAAAACCTCATAGTCAGTCCTCCCTATCACCTTCGAAGCGGGGATGCCGGTGAGCTGCTCGAGCCGCTTGCTCCAGACAAAATAACGGAAATCGTTATCTGCATCCTTTGCCGCAATGCCGATCGGAGAGTGATTCAGGATAGATTGGAAGAGGATTCTCAACTCTCCCTCTTTCTCCTTAAGCTGGTGCAGCTCGGTGACGTCGGAGCCAAAGCCAATCAGGAACTCACGTCCGTCAGCTGTCCGGAAGGTATTCTTCGACATCTGATACCAGGAATCCCCCAGTTTCTCCAGATAATTGTTGGCTTCATCTTTCGCAAGGGTATCCAAATCATTCCTTCTGAAGAAGGCCGCCAGCTCCGTATCGCTGAAAACCTCATAATCCGTTTTACCGATTATTTCATTGAGAGGACGCTGAGCGATCTTCTCGACAAAATTCTGGTTCGCTGTTAGATAGCTGAAGCCGTTGGTCACGTCTTTGACGAAGATGGGTGAAGGCACCGCATCCATGATCTGTCGCAGAAGCTCATTGGTCTGGTTGAATTTGCGCTCGCTCGCGTAAAGCAGCGTCACATCCTGCAATACCCCGAAAACACGCATATTCATCCCTTGAAGCTCCGATTTGCGCCAGGCGGCCAGGAGCAGAAAATACCGGATATCTCCCTTATAATTGGAACGGAATGAGACCTGAATTTCATTTACTTTCCTGGCGAAAAGTTCCTCGAATTTTCTCCGAAAGTCCTCCCAATCTTCCCGGCAGACCCACTCTTCCGGCGAGAGAAGCTTTCCGTCCTCGTCGCACCCCCAGTTCGTCACCTGATTGCCCATGGCGTGAGGCATCACTTTGAAAGTTTCATCCATGGAAAAACAGCTCAAACCCGCCAGGCGAGTCGTAAAACGAAGCATATTCAGTGTGAATTTCAAGCGATCCCTCTGTTCATACTCCTTGCTGACATTCCGGAAGACCAGCACGACACCCTGCACTTTCCCTTCCAGATCATGAATCGGCGCGGCACAATCAGCTATGTAAAGCCGGAAGCCATTCTTCGTAATTAACTCAGTATGGTTGGCGAGCTTGACTGGCTGGCCGGTGGACAGAACCTCCCTGACGGGAGAAGGAACAGCCTCCCCGGTCACACTGCTGAATATCTGGAAGATTTCTTCAATGGGCCGCCCTGAAGCCTCCGCTAGCGTATATCCGCTCAGGGAACAAGCCACGGGGTTCAGGTAGGTAATATTCCCTTCATGATCGGTGGCGATCAATCCATCACCAATGGATTCGAGAATAATCTGGCTCCTCTCTTCGAGCTCTCTGCGCTTACTGCGTTCCTCTACCAATTCGGTAACATCTTGAGAAAACCAAAAGACCGCCTCCTCCCCATAAAGCTCGGGCCCGATCGGCTGGAAAACGACCATCCGTTCTTTTCCCAAAGAATTATAAGAAAGAAAAATCTCTTTTTTCTCTTCAAACGTCTTCTCCATGGCTTGCTTGAAGCGCTCAATATCCACTCCTCTCAGTCCATCCACATGCCGAGGTATTTGACCCGTGGGATAAAGTCCCTTTTCAACCTTGTTGAAGAGAATATTCCCTTCGCGGTTCGCAATCAAAATCCTCACTGGCAACGCATCCAGTATCATTTCCGTTTTTCTCGACGCCTTCCTGAGCTTCCTGTGAGCGTGAGCCAGCTGCATTATGAGAATAAGAAAAAGAAGGAAAAGCCCCATACCCAGAAGCGTCTCTTTTTTATAGAGTTGCCAAAATGGAGGAATCTGATTCAGCACAACTGCTTCCTTCGGAAGCGCACTTTCATCGAGTCCGAAGCTCTTCAAGACCGTATCGTTAATGACACAGCGATGCGGCCGCTCCCGGTATGGAAGAGGCGCCCCGGACGGATTGGCAATAATCTCTTTCATGAGAGAGACCGTCTCCTCTCCATAAAGAGTCGAATCCATAACATAGCCACCCAAAATCCCGGGGGCCAGAAAATCATTACGCGTCACCAGAATCGGCACCGAAGAGCGCTCTTTGATTTTATCGAGCACGTACCTGAAATTGAGGTACCCGTCCTGCTCGGAGCGGCGCCAGGAAGAGAGAACAATAAAGGCATTCTTCGGCAAAGTAGCCACCGCATCCAGCATCTGGTCCGTCGTCGTCTCCATCCCGTTCAATATCCTGATTCGGCATCCGGTAAACTCCTGGTGATACTTTTCCCACTGTGCCTGAAAGGATTTTTTTAAAAGCTCACCCTCGGAAATCACCAGCACCTCATTGGCTGAAGGCATCAGTTTCATTCCAAGGCGGATATTATCCCAAACAATAGGTCCGGTGCGGATGACGGTGATATTGGGGTAAGTCTCCGGGGGGAAAATGGGACAGGCCTGGCAACCGCAGACGAGAATAGGAAGGTCCTTTGGAATTTGATCATAATAGAGTGTCAAAAAATCAGTGGCTCTCCCCAGGATTGACACCATGACGTCGTATTTTCCCTCCGTGCTCTGAGAATCGAATAATTCCTTCAGAAGCGACCAGGCTCGTTCCGCAGGCAATCGACTTCCCCTGATACCGGTCAGCTCCACGGTATCTATCCGGTAATTGGCTCCATCTGCACCGAACGCCGATTCAATGTAGTCGCGAACTTCGTGTGTCCAGTCCTGGCTCAGGTGATAAGAAGAGAGAATCAGGATTCGGCGCGAAGGCTCCTTACTTTCTGATATTGCACCTATTAGCCTTATTGAAGGCTCCGGGACGGCGGACGGGGCCAAGTTTGAAATCTCGGATTGGGATTGAAGTCCAATCGCCCAAAACCAAAGGAGAACCGACAACCACAGTTTCATCTTATGCACCCTTTCCTTAGTTCTTCATCAAGAACAGCCGATCTGAACAGTAAGGTATTCCTAAAATCCCCGGAAAATCTCTTTTTACCACGTTCGCTATTAGCGTCTCTATTGAAACAATGGAGTAATTCTATTCTTGTTTTTACGATAAGTCAACCCACACACTTCAAAAAAATGAAAAAACCGCCCCGAGCCGTTCAACTCTGAGGCGGTTTTTCTATGATTGGCAGAGAAGCCCTGCTTTATCTGTTCTTGGGTCGCAGGAGAATCGCTTTTTTATTGGTGCCTTCCACCTCTACGCTGTAGGTTTCGACTTTTTCATCGTCCTTCAACGCATTGTGGACGATAAAGCGGTCGAAAGCGTTCATCGGTTCCAGCTCTACGATATCACCCCAGCGGCGAACTTTCTCCGCAGCCTCCTTGGCCTTGCGGGTCAGCTCATCACGCGCATTCAAGCGGTAATTGGAGACATCCAGAAGGACTTTGGGCGCTTCGGGTTGGGTATTGAAAATGATCCGATTCGTCAAATATTGGAGCGCCACCAGAGCCTGGCCCTTGCGGCCGATCAGCCGGCCCGGGTCATCGGTTTTGATCTCAAGGAGTGGTCCCTCGTCTAAAAAGTGCTCCTCAACTTCACATGTAAATCCCAGACTTCTGAGGATGGTTTCAACAATCACTTTAGGTTGATCAGTCATAGTTGTTTTCTGTTCGTAGTTCTCGGTAAAAGTCTTATTTCTTGCCCGGGCGGTTTTTACCCCTCAAAGCCCGTTGACCCAGAGCTCCTTTTGTCACTGGCACAGTTACAGGCGCTGTCGGTGCCGCCGGATCTTTCATCCGGGTGAGCTTGGTCTGCAGAATCGTAAAGAGGTTCTGGACCGTCCAGTAGAGCGAAAGCCCCGAAGGCAGGCTATAGCAGAAGAAAATGAAGATGAGCGGCATATAGCGGAACATCTTCTGCTGGACAGGGTCCATTCCCGGAGAGGGCGGCGTCAGCGAAGTCTGCCAGAGCATGGAAGCTCCCATCAGGAGCGGCAGAGGGTTAACCGGGAAATTGAGACCGGGTATCAGAAAAATCGTGTCGGGAATCGAGAGATCCGAGGCCCAGAGGAAGGTCGCCCCGCGCAGCTCGATGGCGCTCATGAGCATCTTGTAAAATCCGATGAAGACCGGAATCTGAATCAGAATCGGCCAGCAGCCCCCCATCGGGTTGACCTTGTTCTGCTTCATGAACTCCATGAGCTTCTGGTTCATTTTCTTGGCGTCGTCCTTATACTTCTCGCGAAGGGCGGCCATCTCCGGCTGCAGCAGGCTCATCCGCTTCATGGAGCGGGTACTCGCAGCCGTCAGCGGCCAGAAGAGAAGCTTGATAATAATCGTGATAATGATAATCGCCAGACCGTAGCCGACATGGAGGAATGAATTGACCTGATTCATTCCCAGGAGAAGCATCTTGGAGAAAAAGCCGAAAAAGCCGTTGAAACCCATCACCAGGTCCAGGTCATTGCTGATGCCCAGTTTGGAAAGAGTGCGGTACTCCTTAGGTCCGGCGTAAATATCGTAATCGTAGGAGATTGTGGCCCCGGGAGCCAGGAGCGATTCCGGGTAAATGAGCGAAGCCTGCAAGCCCTTCTGCGGGCCCATATTCTGGAATTCCTCGGACTCCAACCTCAGGGGCGTCTCAATAACGGCCACATGCGAGCCGCCGCCCATGGGAACCGTCGCGATCGTGAAAAAGCGGTTGGCGCTGCTCACCCACATCACGTTGGTCAGGCCGTTGCCTCCGGTGTAGAGGTTGCGGCGCTCATTGACCGAGCAGCCCATCGTCCGGTTGGCGAACCAGCTCTCGCCGACGTTCTGCAGCTTCTCCCCGTCATACCAGGAGATATTCATGAGGTCGCGCTGATCTTTGGCGGTCAGCGGCGTGGCGGTACCGGTCACCAGCTCCAGAGGCGGCACCTGGACCGGGGTTTCGCTCTTATTGGAAAGGGAAAGCTTGGCTTTAAAGAGGTAATCTTCCGAGAGCGTGATCGTCTTGGTGAGCGTGACGCCGTTGGTCAGGAGAGTGCTCGCCTCCAGAGTGCGGTCGTCTTTGCGGGTCAGTTGATAGGCCTGGGTCAGGAGGTTCGTATCTCCCAGCACGGTCAGGAGCGGAACTGAAACCCCTTCATTCAAGACAATCCAATCGGCTTCGCTCAAGGAATTCTTCTTGGAAAAGCGGCTGATCTTGGCCGGGTATTTCTTGAGCTCGATTCGGCTCAATCCACCACCCCGGCTGCTGAACACATATTGAGCCACCTCGTTTTCAAGAGTGAGGGTCTGCTCGGTCGTGCCGGCGGGGAGCGTCAGAGTCCGGCCCTGGTCGGCTGCTGCAGCCGCTGCGGCTTTCTGGGTCGCCACTGCCGCAGAGGGCTGGAACGCATCGAGATTCGTGGAGGCTGTCGCACCGGGAGCCAGTGCAGAATCCGCCGGGGCACCATTGGTTCCTTCGGCGGCTGCCTGCTTAGCCTGTTGAATCGCTGCCTTTTCCTCCTGAGTCAGAGGTTTCGGGGGATAGAGTTTATTGGTGAGCGGGAACCAGACTCCGAACAAAAAGCCCAGTCCCACCAGGAGGATTAAAAATGCTTTACGATCCATTAAATACTTTTCTACTTATCGCTTACTGCTTCGTGCTGATTGCGTTATCAGCTTCTTGGGAGCCTTCCCGCACGCCGACGCGCGGAGGAACCGGGTCATAACCCCCTTCATGCCAGGGATGACAGCGGGCAATCCGCGTTGCAGAAAGCCAGCCGCCCTTCACAACCCCATGCTCGCAAATCGCCTCCTTCGCATACTGCGAACAGGAGGGATAATAACGACAACGGGCATACGGGCCCAGAAGAGCCGCCTTCATCGGGGAGAACACCCACCGATAAACATAAATCGGCAGGAGCGCTGCAACCCTCAAGATTCTGCTCCAGAAACCCATAAGCCTGTCTTCTTCAAAAAAAATTTGAATTCCCTCTCCACATCCGCCAGCTTCTTACTCTGCATCGCCTTGCGCGCGACCATGATCAGCGTCAACGCCTCGGAGAACTCGTGCTGATGGAGCCTATAGGTCTCCCTCAGAAGCCGCTTTACCCGGTTGCGTACCACCGCATTGCCCAGCCTTTTGCTGGCGATGACGGCATACTTCCCCGGGGTTCCTTGCGGCTCAATTCTCCAGTTCGCTATGAAGTAGCGCGTGACAAAGCGCTCTCCGTTCTGCTTGATGTCCTCAAAATCCCGCTGAATTTTCAGGGCACGATCATGCGGCAGTCTGAAGCCGGGCCGTTGTGAAGAGGGTAATCCCACCGGGGCACCCATTCAAATAAAACGCCCCTTAATCGTTCTTATACAAAGCCTGAAGAAGGGGCGTTGAAATCATTGACGCCTAGACCTGGGTCAGTCTCTTGCGACCCACGCGGCGGCGGTTGGAAAGAATACCACGGCCGGCCTTGGTAGCCATGCGGTGGCGGAAACCATACTGACGTACACGTCTGATCTTCGAAGGTTGATACTGTCTTTTCATCTCTTAAAAATACTGTTACTCCATACAAGCGTGATACATACAGCTTAAAATAGCTCACGCTTCATCCCCGGGGCCATCCCTCATGGGCGGGGAGTGAGCTTACCCTCACCGTCTTGGGGTGTCAAGGCATTCCCTGCTTGTTTTGCTTTTTTTATCGGCTTATGCCTCTTTCGGGGAGCTTCCGGGGTTGATTTATCCGCATCGGCAGGCTACATTCCGGGCCGTATGAAGTTCGCTTCCTATTCCATCCACTTCACGGCGGCGGGGGTTCTGACCCTCTGCGGCATCCTTTTCTTTGCCGCACCTGCCACAGCGGAAGATATAGAGAATAAAGCACTTACCACAGAAACGAACGCGGTTCCAGAAAGCAAAGCGGCTCCGGAAAAAACGGATTGGGCTCAGGCGGCCCATCAGAGCACCGAATCGCTCCTCAAACACTTCTGGAACAGCACCGGCCGCTACTTCAACGCCGAAAGTCTAGATTCCACCCACTTCAACTACTGGCCCCAGGCCCACGCCATGGATGTCGTCATCGACGCCTGGCTCCGGACCCGCGATTCCAAATACAGCGATTACTTCGAGCCCTGGTATGAGGGGATCCGCGAGAAAAACGGCGGACGCTACTGGAATGTTTTCTTCGATGATATGGAGTGGATCGCCCTCACGCTCCTGAGGCTCCACGACGCCACCGGCGAGGAGAAATACCTCAACACCGCCCGGCGCCTCTGGGGCTTCATCCAGAAAGGCTGGGACAATGAGACCGGCGGAATCTCCTGGAAGAGCGACCACCTCTGGAGCAAAAACGCCTGCTCCAACGGCCCGGCCAGCATCCTCGCCAGCCGACTCTACCGAATCAGCCGCGACGAAAAAGACCTCGATTGGGCCAAAAAAATCTATGCCTGGGAACGAGAACACCTCTTTAACCCGGAGACCGGCGCCGTTGCCGATCACTTCAGCGACCGCACCGGGACCAAAGCCGGCGTCCCGCTCTCTTACAACCAGGGAACCTTCCTGGGCGCGGCCTATGATCTCTATAAGCTCACCGGGGAAATCCAATATCTGCAGGATGCGGAGAAAGCCGCCACCTTCACCATCACCAGCCGGAGCACGCTCGACCGCCGCAACGGTATCCTCCGAGATGAAGGCCGCGGCGACGGCGCCCTCTTCAAAGGCATCTTTATCCGCTACTTCGTCCAACTGATGCTCGAAAAAGAGCTCAAACCCGAAATCCGTGCTCAGTACAGAGACTTCCTCTACCACAATGCCGAGGTGCTCTGGACCCGGGGCGTGAAACAGGAGGAACTCCTCTTCTCCCAGTCATGGAGCCGTCCGCCGGGAGACTCCACTCAACTGACCGCCCAGACAAGCGCCTGTATGCTCCTGGAAGCCCTCGCCTTTTACGAAAAATCGCAACCTGTAACAAAATAAAACCCCATCCCGAAAAGCGGTCGAATGTTCAAAAAGGACTTTCCATTTCGCCCGGGTGGGGCTACCTTTGGCGTATGAGATTACATGTTCAATCCATTAAATTTGGCCTGCTCACCGCCCTCGTCGCATGGGCGCTCCTCGCCATCCAGACCACCGATGCTCTGGCTCAGGCTCGCCGACCCAAAATCCCCTATGAATATGAAAATTTTAAGGATACGAACTGGGTTTGCCTCTTTGACGGCAAGTCGCTGACTGGCTGGCTCCCTCTGGAGCTGGGCGGCAGCGGTCCGGTTGAGTTTCAGGAGGATTTCAAGACCGAAGGCCAGACCAATACCGTCCCGGCTATCCTCATCAACCGGGGCGACATGGTTTCAGGCATGGCCTGGACCAATGGCCCGGCGCGGATGGATTACGAAATCGAGTGGGAAGCGATGCGCGTGAACGGCAACGATTTCTTTGCCGCCATGAGCTTCCCCGTCAAAGATTCCTACGTCACCTTTATCCCCTCGGGTTGGGGCGGAAGCGTGGCCGGAATTTCCAGCGTGAATGGCCACGATGCCTCCGAAAACGAAACCGCCAGCTACCTGCCGCTGAAAGACCAGACCTGGCATAAATTCAAAATCCGGGTCACCGAAAAGAAAATCGAGGCCTGGGCCAATGAGAAACAGATCGTCGACCTCAATACCCTGGATAAAACGCTCGACCTGCGCAGCGGCTCTCCCTCTGAGATCAAGCGCTACGGCCTCGTCTGCACCTCCTACCGCTCCACCGGTGCCATTAAGGATATCCGGATGAGGAAGTTAAAAATCGAAGAGAAAAAGTAAACCTATTCAGACTCCCTCTCTACGATTCGACGCCGCCCTGATCCTGGCGCCCATGCAGGACGTGACCGATCTTGCATTCTGGCGTCTCCTGGAGGCCTATGGCGGCGCTGATTGCTACGTGACCGAGTATATCCGGGTCTATCCCAATTCCCGAATCGACCCGGAGATTGAGCGGGAGATTCTCGCCAACGATACCGGCCGGCCTCTGGTGGCGCAGATTGCCGGGGAAGATATCCCCAGCCTTGCCCGAATCGCGGAGGCGTTGCAGCGCTTGCCCATCGCCGGCATCGACCTCAACCTGGGCTGCCCCGCACAGGTAGTCTGCCGCAAAAATGTCGGAGGCGCTCTTCTGAAAGACCTTGCACGGGTCGAGGAGATTTTGAAGACGCTGCGGCCTCTGATCGCCCTGCCCTTCAGTGTCAAGTGCCGCCTGGGTTATGCCGATACCTCCTCTTTCGAGAACCTTCTGAACCTCTTTAACCAATATCGCCCCGATTGGGTGAGCATCCACGGACGAACCGTCCGGCAGGGCTACGGCGGCCGATGCGACTGGGATGCCATCGAGAAAGCCGCCCGGATTCTGACCTGCCCCGTCATCGGCAACGGGGATATCTCCTCCCCTCTGGCCGCTGCCCGGATTCTGAAGGAGTCCCCTCTGGCCGGCCTCATGATCGGCCGCGGTGCCGTACGCAATCCCTGGATTTTCTCCCAAATCCGCCAGGCATTGGAGGGCAACCCGCCTCAACTGCCAAGCGGACGTCAGGTCATGGAGTACCTTTTCCGTCTCCGGGAGGCGACCGATCTGGGCCCGCTCGGCCGCGGTGAACGCCCTCACGTGGAGAGAATTAAGAAATTCCTGAATTTTATTGGCGAAGGAATCGGAGCCGATTTCCTCTATGCGGTACGCCGCGCCACCACTTGGAGCGAAATGGAATCCATCTGGACCCGCTTCCTGGACCACGACCAGCCGATGCCGCTCATCCCTCCCTCGGAGCCATCCTGACTCTAACTCCGAATCTCCTCCTATCCTCTTCGAAGCCATTTTAACCTCCATTGAGCAAGCTGGTTTCGGAACATTTTTTTCTAAATAAATCTGCAAAAAGGGGTTGACAGAAAGGGTGCCTCTGTTATTCTGCCCGGTGAGATTTCTTTGGAAAAATAAGTTATGAATGCCGAACTCACCAGCACGCATGGCACGGGGATAGATAATATCCCGGCGATGGCGATTCATGGGAGCAGCGGAACAACGAACTATTATTACCTCAAAGATTTGGCGAATACGGTGTTGGCCCTGGCAAACA
>CAZSTC010000057.1:0-12296 GCA_964609795.1 uncultured Verrucomicrobiota bacterium | reverse complement strand
GCCCTCCGGGCACGGGGACCCCTGTGTACACAAAAGCTCCGGGCACGCAAAAGCCTCCGAGCACGGAGAGGGATGAGTAAAGAGTCCTCTGGATACGAATCCCGGTGGGGAATAGTCCCGGTCACGAACAGAGAACCTCAGATTATGCAGATGAACGCAGATTGTTTTTAAAGAATCAGGGGGGCACAACCCCGTTGGTGTGCGCATCTAAATTATTCTAAAAAATAATTTGCAAATTCGCCCCACATTCACTATACGTATAATATATTTCTTATCTAGACGCATCCTGTTCCATCAAAAAACGGAGAAATCATTATGAAAAAGAATATAATTCTGCACTCCTTGAGCGTTCTCAAATTAGGTCTTATGACCGCTATTGCCTTAGCTTTCCTGCTGAGCGCAAATCAATCGCGAGCTGCCGTGGGCGATACTTTCACCGATGACAACTTTACTTACACTGTCCTAACGGAAGAAGGAACGGCCGGCACCGTGTCGGCGTCCCAGCAATCGGAATCTGTTCCCTCCGGAGCGGTAACGATTCCCGACGCAGTCAACCAAGGCCCGGTGACCTATAGTGTGACCGAGATCGGGAACTCCTCGTTCCAAAATTGCATAGGCCTGACCCGCATCATAATTCCGGATAGTGTCACCATCATAGGAAGCTACGCATTCGAAAATTGCAGCAGCCTCTCCAGTGTTGCGATTCCCGATAGCGTGACCCGCATCGAACACGGGGTGTTCAATAGATGCGAACAGTTGCCTCCCATTCTTTTTAGCACCGGGAGAAAGATACTGGTTCGTTATTCCAACACAAATGTAGCTACGGAGTATTCTATTCCGAATACAGTTACCTATATTGCTGGGAGCGCGTTCCAAAAATGCATAGGCCTGACAAGCATCATAATTCCGGATAGTGTCACCAGCATGGGGGATTTTGTGTTCGCGGAATGCAGCAGCCTCTCCAGCATCACGATTCCGGATAGCGTCACCAATATGGGTGATTATGTGTTCTATGCCTGCAGCAGCTTGAAGAGTGCTGTGATTGGCCATGGTTTGAACAACATCGGAGTATGGACGTTCTACTCTTGCAACAGTTTGACAAGTTTGGTGCTGGGCGACGGTGTGACGCGCATTGGAGACAATGCGTTCTACTATTGCAGCGGCCTGACGAGCATTACGATACCGGATAGTGTCACCGAAATCGGAGAGGGTGCGTTTTCCTATTGCGAAAGTCTGACGAGTATCACAATTCCCGATGGCGTGACCAGCATCGGGCAAGGGGTTTTTAATGGTTGTGAACAGCTTCCTCCCATCCTTTTTAGCATCGGAAAGAAGATACTGGTTCGTTACTCCGATACCAATGTAGCAACGGAGTATTCTATTCCGAATACGGTCACCTATATTGCGAGTAGCGCGTTTCAGTTTTGCGACAACCTGACCAGCATAACGATTCCCGATGGCCTGACCAAAATAGGAAATGGGGCGTTCAACGAGTGCAGCAGCCTCTCCAGCATCTCGATTCCCGATAGCGTGAACCATATTGGCGACAATGCATTCGCTTATTGCAGAGCTCTGACCGGCGTTACGATACCTGATAGCGTGACTGAGATCGGTAGGTATGCGTTTTCGGGTTGTAGCAGCCTGAAGGGTATTACGATTTCTTCCGGCATAACCAGCCTCACAGAGGGGTTGTTCAGCTATTGCGTCAGCCTCAAGGGGGTTACGATTCCCGATAACGTCACCCGCATTGATAATCGTGTGTTCTCCGATTGCAGAAGCCTAACGAGTATTATGATACCAGATAGTGTGACCAGCATCGGAGATAATACGTTTGCCGGTTGCAACAGCCTAACGAGTATTACGATCCCCGACAGCGTCACCGAAATCGGAGAGGGTGCGTTTTACGGTTGCAGCCTGTTGACAAGCGCGGTGATAGGCAACAGTGTGACCTGTATTGAGTTTGGTTTGTTCTATAATTGCATCGGCCTGACCAGTGTCACAATTCCCGATAGCGTGACTCAAATTCGAAATAATGCGTTCTACGGTTGCAGCAGCCTAACGAGCATCACGATCCCCGACAGCGTCACCGAAATCGGAGAGGGTGCGTTTTCCTATTGCGAAAGTCTGACGAGTATCACAATTCCCGATGGCGTGACCAGCATCGGGCGAGGGGTTTTCGATGGTTGTGAGCAGCTTCCTCCCATCCTCTTTAGCACCGGAGAGAAGATACTGCTTCTTTATTCCAGCCAAAATGTGGCTACGGAGTATTCTATTCCGAATACGGTCACCTATATTGCGAGTAGTGCGTTCGGAAATTGCAGTAATCTGACGAGTATCACGATTCCGGCTAATGTGACCAGCATCGGAAGTTATGCGTTCGAAAATTGCAGCAGTCTCGTCAGTATGACGATTCCCAATAAAGTGACCGCTATTGAGGACTATACGTTCAAAGGGTGCAGCAGTCTGACCGGCATCACGATTCCCAACAGCGTGATCAGGATTGGGGAAGGTGTGTTCCAAAGTTGCAGCAGTCTGGTCAGTATTACGATTCCAAATGGGGTGACAGAAATCAGGCATGCTTTGTTCTACAATTGCAGCAGCCTGACCAGCGCCAAAATTCCCGATAGCGTCACCCGTATCTCTACTTATTCGTTTTCCGGATGCAGCAGTCTTCCCAACATTAATATTCCCGATAAAGTGATCAGTATAGACAGCCATGCGTTCGCCGATTGCAGTGGTCTCTCCAGTATTAATATTCCCGATAGTGTGACCATCATCGAAAATAATGCGTTCTCTAATTGCAGCGGCTTGACGAGTATTACGATTCCCGAAAGCGTCACCATACTTGAAAATAATGTATTTTCCGGCTGCAGCAGCCTTGCCAGTTTCACGATTTCCGATAAAGTAACCAGCATAGGAAGCTACGCGTTCGAAAATTGCAGCAGCCTCTCCAGTATCACGATTCCCGATAGCGTGACCGCTCTTGGATTTTTTGCGTTCAGAAATTGCAGCAGTCTGGAGAAAGTGGTGATTGGTAATGGAGTTAGGGATATTCCGGGTGGTTTCCAGAGTGGCGAAGACTATTATGGATGTTTTAGCGGTTGTACAAATTTGCTGAATGTGGTGATTGGCAATAGCGTGACCCACATAGGAAGCTATGCGTTTGCCGGGTGCAGCAGCCTCTCCAGTATTATTATTCCGGCCAGCGTCACCCATATTTCCGGTCATGCTTTTTTGGGAACCAGTTTGTATGGATTATTATTCATGGGTGAACCTCCTTATCTGGAACCAAATTCCGAAACGTCACTGCCGGATGATTTAGTTCTTTATTACATAGAAGGCATTCCCGGCTGGGTACCCTTCACATGGGGTGGTTTTAGCGTGGAGACCTGGCTTCCTGATCCCTGGATACTGGAGCAGCCGTTTGATCAATCGGTCACAGCGGGAGAGAGGGTCACCTTCAACGTTAGTGTCAATATTTGGTCGCCTCTCTATCAGTGGTTCAAAGATGGAGTGGCTATTGAAGGAGCGAGAGCAGCGAGCTACACCATTCAAGCGGCCAAAGTCAGCGATTCGGGGCGCTACAGTTTGCGAGTCACCAGCGAATCGGGCAGCGTGACCAGCCGTGATGCCATCCTAACGGTGAATAAGGGGACCCCCGCACTTGTTTGGGAGAATCCCCAACCGATCGTCTATGGCACCGCGTTGAGCGAAACGGAACTAAATGCGGCAACGGATATGCCGGGCGCTTTCATGTACCAGCCGTGGATCGGGACTAAACTGCCCGCAGGAACCCACATCCTGGGGGTGACCTTTTTGCCGCTGGACAGTATCAACTATGGCATGGGCTTCTCTACCGCCATTCTCATCGTGGAAAAGGCGACTCCTGAGATTACCTGGGTGACTCCGGCGGCGATCAATTACGGCACCGCACTGAATGGAAACCAGTTGAATGCGTCGGCGGATGTGGATGGCGTGGCCGTCTATTCACCGGGGCCAGGAACGCTCTTGGAGGTCGGGACGCATACGCTATCGGTTACGTTTACGCCTGAGGACACTGCGAATTACGACGTGGCGAGCGCGCAGGTTGAATTGGTCGTACAGGAGGAGAGCGAACCGCCGGCACTGAGTTTTGAAGTGAAGGAGGGCAAGCTCATCCTGACCTTTAGCGGTGGCAAACTCGAGGCCAGCAACGACCTCATTCATTGGAATCCAGTAGAGGGTGCCCTTGGGGGTACATACGAAGTGGAACTCCCCGCGACAGGCAAGACGTTCTACCGCGTAGCCCAATAAAGTCTCAATCAACACCCCACGACCCCAAGAGGGGTCGTAGGGTGTTGTATGCGGGTGGGTTGTACCTGGCCCTGGGGGCTTATACTCCGGTTTATGAGATGGGTATGCTCCGCATACCTCGGACTTGCTGCACCCCGAGAGGGGTACAGAAGGGAGGTTTACAAGTTTCGAGGGTGTGAGTTGGATAGAAAAAAGGTGATTTGGGGCGATTTTGAAGTTTTATGCTTGATCAGAAGGGGCATTTTGCATAGGCTGAGCTCGAAGTTTCGTTTAGATTTAAACTAACAGCTTAAAACTATGAGTAATAACAGTAACAAGTTGCCAGACTATCTGGCCAGTGCACAGCCGAACCCCAAATCGGGTCGGTCTGCGTGGAGTAAAAACATTGCCCCCGGATATGCGGGCATCATGTTGTGGTTTGTTTTCTGGTTGGGTCTGACCCAGAGCGGCAGTGGAGGAGCCGGCTCCGTGTTTGCCTATGGCTACATGCTGCCTATCCTTTCCCTGGCTCTGGCGGCTCTGATCTGTTTTATTTTCTACTATGCCGTGATGGGCATCATGGGTCAACGCACGGGGTTGCCTCTCTACATCGTGGGTACTTCGACATTCGGCGCCAAGGGCGGATTCTTCCTGCCCGGCCTCCTGATGGGTCTTCTGCAATTCGGCTGGTTGGCCGTCAACATCTACTTCTCCAGTAAGGCCGTGATGGGCTTCTTTGATGCTCCTTCACCCGTTCTGGAAAAGGGTGTGATGATAGGATGGGGTGTCGTGGCTGCATTGCTGGGCCTGGGTGGTATCAATAAAGTGGGTAAAGTGGTAGGTAAATTCCATTGGATTCCCATTATCTCCCTGATCGTTCTGGCTGTCTACGCTCTGCCGCATATCAAGGGCTTTGATCCCAAGGCGGTGGTTGCTCTTCATCAGCAGTTGAATCCGGCCGTGGGACCGTCCCTGGCTGCCAGCGCGATTATTTTCGGGATCATGACCTATGTGATCGGTTTCTTTGCCACGGCGGGTGCCGCGGGTGTTGATTTCGGTACAGGGGCCCGTGACAGGCGCGATGTTTATATGGGTGGTATCGTCGGTATTTTCGGCGCGATGGTTTTCGCCGGAGGTCTGGCTGTTCTCATCGTAGCGGGTGCTTATGGCAACCCTGAAGTGTTCAAGCAGATCACTGCCAGCGGTAACTTTGTGGATAACGCCTTTGATATGGTCAAGCTCCTCGTAGGCCCGACTCTGGGTAAATGGATGCTGCTGCTCCTGGCGATTGCGGCGTTCCCCTCTGCCTGCTTCAGCTCGCTCATTGCTGCTAACAGTATCAAGACGACTTTGCCCAAGGTGCCTCCGTTCTTCTCGGTGGGTATCGGTGCGGCGATTGCTATTTTGCTGGCTCTCTTCGAATATGCGGCCAACCTGGGCAGCGTGTTCGGCGTGATCGGCGCCTCCTTTGGTCCCGTGTGCGGAGCCATGGCGGTAGATTATCTTATGGCCGGCAAACGTTGGGCGGGTCCTCGCGCCGGTTTCAACCCTCCGGGCTGGATGGCATGGGGCTTAGGCTTCATCGTCGGTATTCTCCCGAACTTCGGTTGCCCGCTTCCGGCGTGCCACTTCTGGGCGATGATCGTCGGCGGCGTGGTTTATTACCTCGGTTCCAAGTTCGGCTTGGAGAGCAAAGTGCTCCCCTATGGCGCGGCTGATAATCAGGCCAAGGACGAATAGTCTCTGGCAGGAATTCGATTTGAATTAAATCAAAACAAGGGGCAGATGCTTGAAACTTCTGCCCCGTTTTTATTAGACACGGTGAGTCAGCCCTATAAAATCGCGACCCTGCTCTACTGCTTTGACGAGTCGGACCGGGTGCTCCTCCTGCGCCGTAACTTCGAGCCCAATCTGGGGCTCTGGAGTCCCTGCGGAGGCAAGCTCAAAACCGATATGGGCGAGAGTCCCTATGACTGTGCGGTGCGGGAGCTCAAGGAGGAAACCGGTATGGAAGCCGACACGGAGGACTTGCACCTGACCGGAGTGGTCAGTGAGCAGGGTGTGGAGGGCCAACCGCACTGGCTGATGTTCCTTTTTGAGGTAAAGAAGCGCTTCCGCGAGGTGCCGCCGGTTCACCCTGAGGGAGAGTTCGCTTTTTTCACCCGCGCGCAGATGGAGGAGCTCCTCATGCCGCAGACCGATTGGGATTATATCTGGCCGCTCTTCTGGAAGTATCGCTCGGGCTTTTTTTCGGCCCGCTGCCGGATGCTCGGGAGTGGTAAATTCGAGTGGAAAGTTGAGGAGGATTGGCTCCCGGCCGGGGAGTAAGCGGCGAATTTCCAGTGCGAAAAAACTTTGTAGATAACGAGTTGGCAAAACGCACGTTATCATGTATCTTTCTGAGGCGTTTTCGCGGAGGAGAAACGCGGTCTAACTGATGATATTCGGGCATATTATAAAAAAATTAGGTTCTCTGAAGCTGGCGGTAGTGTTGATATCCGTCATCACGTGCGTATTGATCGCGGCAACTCTGGTCGAAGCCAAGTACTCGACCGAGCTGGCCGTGAATCTCTTTTACGGCTCCTGGTGGTTCAGCTCGCTGCTCTTTCTCCTGAGCCTGAACGTGATCTCTTCGGCTCTGGTGCGTTATCCCTGGAGCCGCCGTCAGTATGGATTCCTCATGACTCACTCGGGGATTGTCATTATCCTCATCGGCGCCATCGTGGGGCTCCTGGGCGGACGCGAGGGCTACATCACTTTGAGCGAGAATGGGCCAGCAGTCGATAGCCTCACGACCGGCCGGGAGGTTCTGCAGATTGGGCGCTCGGGCGAAAAGAGTTTCCTGCGAATCCCACTGGACTTGGACCGTATTAAGAAAAGCTCCGCGCCGATTCGTATTTCCTCCGAGAGCATTCTCCCGCCGGAGACCTTGCAGGCTTCTATTGTCAGCCGCTATGCGCATACGGAAGATCGGACCGTGGTGAGCCCGGGTGAAACGGGCTTTAATCCGGCGCTGGAAATCAGCATCCGGCCGCCGATGGCCGACGAGGTCGACGATATTCGCGAATGGATGGTCAGCAACGACCCCGAGCGGCAGATTCTCCAGATGGGACCGCTCTTTATCCGCCTGATGAAGGCCGAGACCGAGGAAAAGCTCCAGGCACTGCTCAATCCGCCTCCGGTGAGCGAGACCGGCGGACTTGGGAAACTGAATTTCAAAGTAGAGGGAGTTCCTTTCGAGCTCAATGTCCACCAGTGGCTGGGCAAGGAGATGAAGAGCGAGGATGGGAAAATCACGATTGCGCTCAAGGAATATTTTGCCGATTTCAGGATGGATGAAGAAGAGGAGAAACCGGTTTCGGCTTCCGACGAGCCCAATAACCCCGCCATCCGCTACGAGGTGAGCTGGGGAGAAGAAGCCGCGCCTAAAAAGGCGGTCGGTTTCGCTTTTGCCGATTACCCGGATTTGGCCATGATCCACGTGGAAGGGGCCCAAGAAAAGGCAGTGGAGACCGTCTATGATTTTGACCGCTCGATGATGGATGTCGGTATTTTTGCCGAGAATAGCGTCGTCTTCCTGATCGCCGGCCCCGGGGATAAACTCCACTATGCGGCGCGCAGACCCGGTGAAGAGCGCCGGAGCGGCCCGGTGGAGCTCGGGAAAATTCTGCCTTTGGAAGGCTGGAAGATGAATCCGGGCCTGAGCGTGGCCCAATATCTGCAGAATGCGGAGGTGCGGCAGGTGGTGACGCCGATTCCGCTGGAAGAGGGCTCCGGCTTTTCGCGGCCTGCTTTGGAATTGCAGCTCACTGGCGGCGGCCACTCGACCAACGTTGTTATCCAATGGAACCGCCCCTTTGAAGTTATGGCCGGTGCGGACCCGACGAACCGTGTCCCGGTGACCCTTCTCTATACCGACGAGAAAATCCCGCTCGGCTTCAAAGTTCAGCTTTTAAAGTTCAATATGCCCACCTTTGAGGGAACGCAGATGCCGGCCTCTTACGAGAGCCTCGTTCGCGTGACCGATCAGGAGACGGGCGACGCCCTGGAAAGAAAAGTCTGGATGAATCATCCGATGAGTTACGGCGGATATCGAATTTCGCAATCCGGCTATTCACAGGGAATGGGGACGACCCGCTCGACCTTGCAGCTTCTGGCCGATCCGGGCTCCTGGCTGAAGTGGCTGGGCTCCATCCTCTTAATGGTCGGCATTACGGTCATGTATTTCTGGGAACCGGACAGGAAGAAGAAATCCTCCGTGGGCAACCCGAATAAAGAGACAGATCAATCAACCGCTGAATAATCATGAATAAGAGAACAATGATGAGGCTGAAAACCTGGGCGTTCATGGTCTGGGTATTTCTGGCGGCAATCCAGCAGGGCTCGGGCGCCGTCAAACCGGAGATTCCGGTCGACGTGATGGGGCGGCTTATTTTGCAGGATGGCGGACGCAAAAAACCTTTTGATACCTATGCGCGGGAGAATCTGGTCAAGCTGACCGGCCGGGCCAAATGGATTTCACCCGAGGGCAAACGCTGGAGCGCCATCGAAGTGATGAGCGATCTGGCTCTGGGGACCAATAACTGGCTGGGAGAAAAGATGATCCGGATTGGGTTTATCCCCCTCAAGGAGAGGTTGGGTTTGGCGACGGGGGAGAAATTCTTCAGTTACCGCGACATCCGCTCACAGTCTGAGGTTTCGAGTAAATTGATGGGGATTTTGAATCCGCGTGACGGCTCAACCCCGGATTCAAAGCTGGCCACCGAGGCCCGGAAACTGGTGGGACAGCTCAACCAGCTCGAAAACCTGACCGGTGCGGAGGCTTTCGCCTGGATACCGGTAAGCGGAGGCGGCCGTTGGCTCCATGTGGAAGATGCACCGCAGATCTACAGCGACCACGGCCCCGATATCCTGCTCGCCTATAAAGCAATGCAACAGGCTTATCGGCAGGGTAATACCGTCGAATTTCAGAAGCAGGCCCGGGCCTTCCGTTCCCATCTGGAATCACTGGGCGGACAGGAGCTCTATCCCAGCGGGCGGATGAAAATGGAGCTCATTTATAACTACGTTCACCCCTTCCGCTGGGCTTGGATCGTTTTACTCGTCAGCTTTGCTCTGCTTCTCTTCCCGGGGACCAGTTGTCCGCGGAGGCCCGGGCCTTACTGCATCGCCATGTCTCTTTTCGGAACCGGTATCTTATTGCAGATATTCGGCTTTACCCTGAGGACCCTGATTTCGGGCCGCGCACCAGTGACCAACATGTACGAGGTACTGATCTTTATGGCGTTGGGCGCGAGCGTGATCGCCTATATTTACGAGATCATGTACCGGCAGAAGGTATTAGTGCAGGCTGCCGCAGTGGTGGCCGCCATGACTCTGATTCTGGCCGATAACCTGCCTGCGGTTTTTGACCCCAGCATCCAGCCTCTGGTACCGGTCCTGCAATCCAACTGGTGGCTGACCGTGCACGTCATTACGATCACGATCGGTTACGGAGCCTTCCTCCTGGCGATGGGCGTCGGCCATATTGCGATGGCACGCTATCTTTTTTATCCGACAGACAGGAAAGTAATTGAAAATCTCACCCGTTTCAATTATCGTACTTTGCAGATAGGGGTACTCTTCCTGGCGGCCGGGACGCTCCTCGGAGGACTCTGGGCGGAAAAAGCCTGGGGCCGGTTCTGGGGCTGGGATCCCAAAGAGACCTGGGCGCTTATTGCGCTTCTGCTTTACCTGGCGGTATTGCATGCACGTTATGTACGCTGGATTGGCGGCTTTGGGTTGAACGCAGCCAGTGTACTGGCATTTCAAGGAATTGTGATGGCCGGCTATGGCGTGAATTATCTGTTGGGAACCGGTAAGCACAGTTACGGTTTTGGAGTGGGAGGAGAGCTCATCGTTGGGATATTTGTTCTGGCTGAGCTGATACTCGTTCTATTGGCGGTGATGCGTCACAGGCAGGGTATAAAACATAGTAAGGGAACGCAGTCATAGTTTTAGATAAAGACTCGTGAAAAAGGAGGAGTTGAGTTAGTTGTGAGTGTTTCAATGAAACGCTTGATGGAGGAATCTGCGGTTAAATTCGGCACCAGCGGCGCACGCGGACTGGTCACCGATATGACCGACCGGGTCTGTTATCTTTATACTGCGGGTTTTATCCAATATCTGGAGAGCCGTGGGCAAATTCGCCCCGGGATGAATACCGCCGTCGCCGTTGCCGGAGATTTGCGACCGAGTTCGCCGCGGATTATGAGCGCAGTGATGCGTGCCATCCGGGACCGTTCTTATCGGCCGGTCAATTGCGGCTTTATTCCTTCCCCGGCCGTGGCGCTCTACGGGATCACCCGCGAAATCCCCTCTATCATGGTCACCGGCAGCCATATACCCGATGATCGCAACGGGATCAAATTCAACCAGTGCAACGGGGAGATTTTGAAGGAGGATGAAGAGGAGATCCTTAGCCAGAAGCTCGAAGTTGATGAATCGCTCTTTGACGAAGATGGGAGCTTCTGCCAGCCCGCCCAGTCTGAGCCTGCGGATGATACGGCTTCGCGCGAATATCAGGAGCGTTTCCTGAATTTCTTCGAACCCGATGCGCTTTCCGGGCTTAAGATCGGCGTTTACCAGCATTCGGCCGTCGGTAGAGATATTCTGGCAGTGGTAACTCGCCGTCTGGGGGCTGAAGTCGTTCTCTTGGGCCGCTCCGAAAAATTTATTCCGGTCGATACCGAGGCCATCCGCTCCGAAGATGTGCAGTTCGCCCGCAAATGGACTGCCGAGCATCAGCTTGATGCGATCTTTTCCACCGATGGCGACAGCGACCGTCCGCTCCTGGCCGATGAAAAAGGGGAGTGGTTCCGCGGCGATGTCGGCGGCATTTTTTGCGCACGCTTCCTGGGGGCTCAAAGGGTCAGCACGCCCGTCAGTAGCAATACCGCTCTGGAGCGTTCCTGCTGGTTCAAAGAGGTGACCCGGACCCGGATCGGTTCCCCCTATGTGATTGAGGAGATGATTCGCGGGACACACACCTGCCCGGACTCCGTCATTGTCGGCTATGAGGCCAATGGAGGTTTCCTCCAGCAGACTTCTCTGGAGCTGAACGGACGCAAACTCCCGGCTCTGCCCACTCGGGATGCCCTGATTTACCTTCTGGGAATTACGGTCCTGGCGCGGCTCTCCGGCAAATCTCTCTCCGACCTTCGCCTGGAGCTTCCGCATCGCTATACCTACAGCGACCGGCTGCAGAGCTTCCCGGTGCGAATCAGCCAGGCAATCCTGGAGCATTTTTCCTGCGACCTGCCGATTGTGGATGTGGCCCGGAGGACATCGAAAGCCTTTGAAAAAATTGTCGGTAAACCCCTTAAGCTCGATTACAAGGACGGCGTGAGAATTTCGTTCGATTCAGAAGAGATAATCCATTTGCGTCCCTCGGGCAATGCGCCCGAATTCCGCTGCTATACCGAAGCAGCCACCCCCGAAAGGGCCCGCAAGATCAATGAAGAGGTAATGGCCTGGCTCAAAACCTGGCTCGATAAGTCTCCCTCCTAAATCGGCGCATTTTAACCGCAGATTACGCAGATTCGCGCAAAAGAAGGATATGGGTGTGAATCGTGTATTCTCCCGCATCCGTCAGGATGCGCATTCTTGAGGTATGCGGAGCATACCCATCTTATAGCCCGGGGTCGAAGACCCCGGGTACACATTCACCCCACATTCTCCTACGACCCCGTCGGGGTCGCATCCGTTTTATTTCCTTCTAAAAAAATCTGCGTTCATCTGCCTCATCTGCGGTTAGATAGTGCATTTTTTTCTCCCTCGATATTCCCCTTTCGATCTGCCCGTTTTTGAAGCGTTGTGGATGCGACCCCTCCAGGGTCGAATGGGGGCTTGGGGTGGATTCTTCCCCGGGGTCTGCGACCCCGGGCTATCGGCTGGCACCCCTCCGGGGTGCTGATTTAGGAGGTCTGCTTCGCATACCTCAAGACTCGTGCCCGGAGGTCTCCATGCCCATCTGTTTTGCGTGC
>CAZSTC010000056.1:0-12747 GCA_964609795.1 uncultured Verrucomicrobiota bacterium | reverse complement strand
CCTCTCCGAGGCGTGTGCCCTCCGGGCACGGGGTCCCCTGTGTACACAAAAGCTCCGAGCACGCAAAACAGATGGACATGGAGACAGATGGGTGTTGAGATAGATGGGCACGGGGATCGATGAGGAAAAGTTCCGAGCTAGATTATGGGTATGGAGATAGAAGGTCACGAAATCTTTGCAGACAGATGCCCCCGATGGGTCGTATCCGACTTCCCTTCTAAAAAATCTGCGCAAATCTGCGTCATCTGCGGTTAAAAACTGCAGTTATAAGGACGTCATCTGCGGATTTCTCCAGGGAGGTTAGCTGCGGGTCAACTGCAATCCCTGGTCCGAGAGGGCAAAGTGGACAAACCGGGCTCGGTTATTGGGCGGATTTTCCGCGAGTGTTTTGCGGATTCGTTCAGCGGCATCGCGGTCTTTGGCGAACATGAGCAGGTAGCCTCCGCCGCCGGCCCCGAGAAGCTTGGTGGCATCGAGGTAATCTTTCACCTTATCCAGAATGCCCTGGACTTCGGGCGGATTGGTGCCGCTATCCAGGAGCTGATTGAGCCGCCAACTCTCGCGCACGCTTTCCACCAGTGAGGAGTAGCTGGCCATCTGGATGGCGTTGAAGGCGCTGCGGGCATTGTCGGCGATTTCTTCGATCACGCCCAGATGCCGGGGTGAATTGAGGAAGATACCCCGGACGATCTCGTGGAGGATATTTTTCGCAATCCGGGTAATACCGGTATAGTAGAGGAGGATATTCTTATTTGCGTAATCCTGTTCAAAGAGTTGATCGGGGAGCCAGCGCAGGACCGGGCTCTGTTTGAGGCCGGAGGAGGTCTCGATCATTTTAATTCCCCGGAAGATTCCGCCTGCCTGGTCCTGCCAGCCGCCGCCGGTCGTGAGCATCTGTTCCAGGGCCAGTGTGCGTGTAAAGAGAGCGTTCTTATCCCAGGCCAGGCCGCAGACTTCCCCCAGAGTGGAAAGCACCGTGGCGGCCAGGATGCTGCTGGTGCCCAGGCCGGAGCCTTTGGGGACCGCAGAGAGGAGAGAGAGCTCGATTCCGCCGCCGAAATCCTGAAGCTGCTCTTTCAGGCTGGGGTAGGGTGAGAGCGAAGAAAATTCGGGCAGGAACCCGACCTGTGCCAGGGCAGCCTTGGCCAAAGCGAAACTATCCCCGGGTTGGGCATAGGTGCGGAGCTCTTCATAGCTGGAGAAGCGGCTTTCCACTCCCTGATCAATACTGCGGACGACCAGCTCGGGCCGGTCGCTGAGCTTGGCAAAAACCTGGATGGGCGGCTGACCGTTCAGATCAACGGCCAGATTGACGACTCTGCCCCCGCGCTCCAGGCAATAAGGAGGGGTATCGGACCAGCCGCCTGCCAGGTCCAGACGCACGGGGCAGCGGCCCCAGACGACCTGGTCCTCAATGATGCTGCGGCGGGGCTGAACCTTCTCGATCTGCGCATCCTCGACAATCATTCGGCAGAGGGTTTGGAAAGCTTCGGCCTCCAGGTGCTCCCAATGAGGTTCCTTGCGGTAACGCATGACGGCAGAGCGGAACATCCGATCGTGAACGACCTGGAGCGGCTCATAGCCCTCGGCGCTTTCCACTGAAACGGGCGGGAGCTTCAATTTTGTTTGGCCGAAGAGTTCGGCGCTGGATTGCAGATCGGCTTTGTAGAAGACGCTCCAACGGCAGTTGCGCAGCATGGCCAGCAGCCCCTCATCGCGCAAAGTGGAGCGCTGACGCTCCCAGCGGATATAGTTCATTTGAGCCACTGAATCATGCAGCGAGCGCTTGGGGGCACGGGTCCAGAGTTGGGTAAATTCTTCGGAGGGATCGGGGTTTTCCTGCGTGAGCCATTCAATAAAGGCCGGGGAAATCTGATCAAAGGGCAGAACGGGAAAGAGCTTGGCGTCTGCAAAGGGAATTTTGTAATCGGGGAAGAGTTCTTCGGCTGTCAGCGCGCGTTTGCGCAGCCATATTTCAAAGGGATTGCCGAACCAGAGCGCCTTGCCCAGCGGTGCCGAGAGCCGATCATTTATCTGATAGAACTTGATGCACCAGTCGGCGCTGCCCTCGGGTGAGAAATCCAGGCAAACTTGCGGCTCAAGCTTCAAATCCCAGTTGTTTTCCGGCACGCCCGTCAGCACATGTTCATAGGAGAGCTTCCAGGAGGCTGGGATGATGCTGTTTTCGATCCAGAGAGTATGGTTGGCATCCAGCCGCAAGGGGAAGGAAAAGCGCGAGTTCTGGAGATATTGATTGGGATGGCGCTTGGCCCCCATCATGCCGAGCTTGGTTTCATCGAGCTCGAGATTCATCAGCGTGGAGACGCTCTGAATGAGGTCCCGGCCCGTGCGCAGAGGATGCAGCTCTCCCGTCTCCAGGATACAGACAGAAGAGGAGAGCCTGCCGCTCAAGTTCGGCCTGGAACGGGTGGGGGTATCGCCCAGAGATTCCAGAAAGAGAGCGGAGAAATTGCTTTCGGGTTCTCTATTTCCCCAGAAAAGGAGAAGGTCGGCCGCCTCGGGGCTCAGAAGCTGAATGCCTGCATCGCCCAAAAAGGCATATTGGACCCCCTGATCGCGGAGTTGAGAGGCCGAGGGCTGGGCAAGATAGGCCGCCAACTCGCCGGGTGCGTTGCGCGGGCAGAGCAGCACCCCTTTACCGGCCAAATCTTCAGGCGGAGCCCAGACACCGAAATGAACCACATCGGCCGGAGGTACCTGAGAGGGAAGAGCTTGGATTTTCAGGAGATTCTCGGCATAGCAGAGGACGACACCCGAGCTTGCCGAGTATTTCTGAAGCAGACGCAACAGAAGCGGTATCTGTAAATCGAGCCAGGTCTGGTCCAGCCGTTGCCCCAGAGACCAGCGGAAAACCGGAACAGGCAGGAGAATTCGGTTGGTGGCCATCTCCGGAGGGAAATCCACTCCGCCATCCCGGGAGAGCACAATCACCTTCCAGCCGCTTCGGAACCACGCCTCCAGATTGGCAGAGCGAAATCCCTCTTCTTTGGCCGCGCACTGGATCAGGTCGGTGATCTCTCCGACAGAGCCAAAAGGGTGATCGGAGCGGCAGAGCGCCTTGCATTTGGCCGAACCGGGCGACTTGGGCTCGGCATTAAAGAAGGGAGCCATCCCTTCCGGGAGGGATAAAAAAACGCTCACCCCTTCGGATGAGCTTGTCTTATTAACTGTTTTCAAAACAAACCCTAAAGGCGATTTAACAAACCAAAAAAGGCTCCCTACGGAAAATTACTTCACCGAAAAAAAAGGCCTTCACCTTCTTTTTCGCATCTGATCGATCCAGGGGGGCACCCCTTATCTGGTGCCCCGATTAGAGCATATTAGAGTTCTTTAATCAACTGCGCATAACGGTTGCTGATGAAATCCCAGTTAAAAAGATTCCAGATAGCAGCCGTATGCTCAGGCCTGCGGTTCTGATATTTCAGGTAGTAGGCATGCTCCCAAACGTCGATCGTGACCAGGAGTTCCCGGCCCTGAGAGATCGGGCTGTCCTGATTACCGGTGCTCTCGACCTTGAGGGAGCCGTCTTTGGCGAGGGTGAGCCATCCCCAGCCGCTGCCGAAGTGACCCGTCGCGGCCTTGGTCAACTGTTCCTGGAATTGGGAGAAGCTGCCGAAGTGTTTATCGATCGCCTTAGCCAGTTCGCCCTTGGGTTTGGCACCCTTATTATCGGGACCGAGTATTTTCCAGTAGAAATTATGGTTGGCAACGCCGCCGCCGTGGTTAATTACCGCAGTGCGGATTTCAGATGGGATCGCGTTGAGGTCCCTGAGAATGTCGCAGGGGCACTTGCCGCAGAAGCCGGGGAAACCGGTAACGGCTTTATTGAGGTTCGCGACGTACGCTGCATGATGTTTATCATGGTGAATCATCACCGTCTGAGCATCGATATAGGGCTCCAGTGCGTCATAGGCAAAGGCCAGCGGCGGCAGCTTGAAGGGCTCTTCAGCAGGGGTGCCCGCAGCAGCGCCGGAACAGCAAGCCCCGGAGTGATAACAGAGGGCTCCGGAGAGTCTCTCGGGAGTAAGAATTCCGATATTTTTCATAACTTGTTATTTATAAGAATGATACAGTTAAGTTTTTACAAGCTCTCTTGTCAAAACTCTTTTATACAATAGCAGGTAAAAGAGATTATTCAATAGGTGGGGTGTTTTTTGCAGAAGAATTTTTGATGCTCATGCTCATATAAACAGCTTGACTCCTGTAAAGCATTAATTCAACATACCAAAGTTTGTCTGTGGTATACCCCCAGAAAATTCAATACAGAATTGCCGGGGCGGAGCCGCTTTTTCGCAAATAATAGATAAGAATAGATAGAGTTATGTCAACCAATAGGTTTAGCTTAATAAAGCGAGTGTTGCCTGCCATTTTGTTAGCAGCCATCGCTGTGTGCTCCGCTCATGCAGGTGAAGCGGATATTAACTTGCCGGATCTTAAAGCTGCCACTTTCAATGTGTTGGGCCATTCCATCAGTGGAATGATGCTCATGTACATTGGTCTGGTGATCTGCGCGCTGGGTGGTGCCTACGGATTATTCCAATATATTCAGACCAAGAATCTGCCCGTGCATGAATCCATGCGGAGCGTATCGGGGCTGATTTATGAAACTTGCAAGACCTACTTGCTCCAGCAGGGTAAATTCCTGGCCATTCTGTGGATACTCATTGCGGTTTGTATCTACTACTACTTCGGGGTGCTGCAAGAAGGCAAGACCACGATGCAGATAGCCATTATTTTGGGGTGTTCCGTTTTCGGTATTCTGGGCTCTTACGGTGTTGCCTGGTTCGGTATCAAAATCAATACCCAAGCCAACAGCCGGACGGCCTTTTCCGCTTTCCGCGCAAACCCTCTGGCCACGCTGAAGATTCCCCTGCAGTCGGGTATGAGCGTCGGTCTGTTACTGGTCTGCATCGAGCTCTTCTTCATGATTGCGATTCTCTCCTTCCTGCCCAAGGAACTGGTGGGACCCTGCTTCATCGGCTTTGCGATCGGTGAATCTCTGGGAGCAAGTGCCCTGCGTATCTGCGGCGGTATCTTTACCAAGATTGCGGATATCGGCTCGGACCTGATGAAAATCGTGTTCAAGCTGCCTGAAGACGACCCGAAGAACCCGGGCGTGATCGCAGACTGCACCGGTGACAACGCCGGCGACAGTGTCGGACCTACCGCTGACGGTTTTGAAACCTACGGTGTGACCGGTGTCGCCCTGGTGACGTTCCTCGCCGTTTCTCTGGCTGTGAGCCCGTTTTTGTGTGCCCAGCTCATCATCTGGATTTTCGCCATGCGCGCTCTGATGATCGTGACCTCTCTGGCTTCCTATTATATCAATCAGTTCATCAGCAACATCCTCTTCTCCGGTAAGAAGGATTTTGATTTCGAAGCTCCTCTGACTCACCTGGTGTGGGTGACCTCCATCGTTTCCATCCTGGCCACTTTCGGTGCCAGCTATCTGCTGCTGGGTGACCTGCAAGTCAAGGATCCGACCCTGGTTGCAAGCGGTTATGCAAGTGTCGCCGGGAGTCTCTGGTGGGTGCTTTCGGTCATCATCAGCTGCGGAACCGTGGCCGGTGCTTTGATCCCTGAGTTTACGAAGGTCTTTACCTCGACCAATTCCCGTCACGTACAGGAAGTCGTCAATGCTTCCCGTCAGGGGGGTGCTTCTCTGAATATTCTTTCCGGTTTGGTTGCGGGTAACTTCTCGGCTTTCTGGACTGGCGGTTGCATCATGTTCCTCATGCTGATCTCCTATCTGGTGGCGATGAACCCCGCTTTGCCGGGCATGTTGCCTGAGCAGTTTGCTTTTGCGGCACCGATTTTCGCCTTCGGTCTGGTGGCCTTCGGCTTCCTGAGCATGGGTCCTGTGACCATCGCGGTCGACAGCTACGGTCCGGTGACCGATAACGCCCAGTCCGTCTATGAATTGAGCCAGGTGGATTCAATCCCCACGCTCAAGGAAGATATCAAGAGAGATTTCGGTTTCACTCCTGATACGGAGACCGCCAAGTATCTCCTGGAAAAGGGTGACGGCGCAGGCAATACCTTCAAAGCGACGGCCAAGCCGGTGCTGATCGGCACGGCAGTGGTCGGTGCCACGACAATGATCTTCGGTATCATCATGTTGTTGATGAATACCTACGGTAAAACAGTCGTTCTGGAGAAACTGAGCCTCGTGGCTCCTCCGATTCTCTTCGGTCTTCTGATCGGCGGCGCGGTGATCTATTGGTTCACGGGTGCCTCCATTCAGGCCGTGGTGACCGGTGCCTATCAGGCCGTGGTCTTCATTAAGAAGAATATCAAACTCGATGCGGCCAAAGCGTCCGTGAAGGATAGCAAAGAAGTCGTCAAGATTTGTACCCAGTATGCCCAGCGCGGTATGTGGAACATCTTCATCGTCATCTTCTGTATGGCGTTGGCTCTGCCCTTCTTTGATCCGTTCTTCTTTATCGGATACCTGATCTCCATCGCCTTCTTCGGTCTGTTCCAGGCCATCTTCATGGCCAATGGCGGCGGTGCATGGGATAATGCTAAGAAAATTGTGGAAGTCGATCTCCGCGCCAAGAATACCGAACTCCATGCCGCTACGGTGGTGGGTGATACGGTGGGCGATCCTTTCAAAGATACCTCCTCGGTTTCCTTGAACCCGGTGATCAAGTTCACGACTCTCTTCGGTCTTCTGGCCGTGGAAATCGCCGTGATGATGCCCAACCTCAAGATGAAGTATTCGATCGGCGTCGTCTTCTTGTTGGTTGCCTTGTTCTTTGTCTATCGTTCCTTCTTCGGTATGAGAATCCCGGAGGATGTGGAGCGCTAATCTCGAGGAAATCTGGATTTCCTTGAAATGAAAACGTACAATGCCCGTGGGAATAGCCTGCGGGCATTGTCTTTTAACCAAGCCTCTTTAATTGAATCATAATATGAATAATATCTCTCTTTTTGGCAACCGGAAGCTGGCCCTTTTGTTGGGAGCCGCTCTGGTGTGGATGGGTGCCTCAAACCTCAGTGCTCAGGGTGCGGATAAGCCCGCGGACCTTGAACCCGGCTTCACCCAGATTTTTAACGGTAAAGACCTGAACGGCTGGGATGGCGACCCGAAGTTCTGGAGCGTTCGCGACGGAGCCATTGTCGGCCAGTCCACCGACAAGAACCCGGTCGAGAAGAATACCTTCATAATCTGGAGCGGCGGAGAAGTGAAGGATTTTGTCCTGCGCTTCGACTACCGCGTGACCGGCAATAACCCTGATAAATGGGGCAATTCCGGCGTCCAGTACCGCGCAAAGCGTGTGGACCCCAAGGGCTGGGGGCTTCACGGCTACCAGGCCGATATCGATACGCCCGTTTTCTTTACCGGTATTCTTTATGAAGAAGGCGGACGGGAAATCCTTTCTCTGCGCGGCGAATCCACCCTCATGGGCAAGGATAAGGTCACTAAAACCGTCCTCCCGAACGAGGAGACAAATCTGGAAGCCATCAGCAACAGCCTCAAGGATAAGATCCGTCTTGAAGATTGGAACAGCTATTCGGTCCGGGTAGAGACGCTCGAGGATTCCTCCTGCCGCATGACTCATACGATTAACGGACACCTCATGACCTCTGTGGTAGATGCGACCGGTAAGGGTGCAACCTCCGGGCTCCTGGGCTTTCAGCTCCATCAGGGCCAGAGCATGACCGTGGAATATAAAAACATCCGCATTAAGCCCCTGAATAAATAGGACCCCTGCAGCCCATGAGCGATTCAACCCTAAAGCGCCCAGATGGACGCCAACCCGAAGATTTACGGCCGATTACTTTCGTAAAAAATATCGCACCCTACGCGATGGGTTCGGTTCTGATTCGCTGGGGCAATACCCAGGTGATCTGCGCCGTTACTTGCGAAGAGGGCGTTCCCCGCTGGATGAAGGAGCAGGGCGTCGTGGGCGGTTGGGCTACGGCTGAATACTCGATGCTCCCCTATAGCACCCTGGGGCGCAAGCCGCGGGATATTACCCGAGGCCGGCTGGACGGAAGAAGCCAGGAGATTCAGCGGCTGATCGGCCGCTCGATTCGCTCGGTGCTGAACCGTGAGGCTTTGGGCCCGCGCACTCTTTATATCGATTGCGACGTCATCCAGGCCGATGGCGGCACCCGGGCTGCAAGTATCACCGGCGCTTATGTGGCCCTCAAAATGGCGGTGAAGAAGCTCCTGGATGAAGGGAAAATCTTCGAGGACCCGATTTTGAAATCGGTCGCCGCCGTGAGTGTCGGTATCTTTGAGGGCAGGGCGCTCCTGGACCTCAATTATGAAGAGGATTCCTCCGCAGAAGTGGATATGAATATCATCATGACTTCGAGCGGAGAATTCTGCGAGCTTCAGGGCACGGGCGAAAAGGTGACCTTCTCCGGAGACGACCTTCAGCGGATGCTCGACCTGGGCCGCCGGGGCATTCTCCGGCTCCAGGAACTGCAGGAAGCGGCTCTTTTGGCCAGTCCGGATGCAGATTAAGACTCTTTTACAGGAAAAGCATTGCAAGAAGGGCTTTGTCTGTAGAAAATAGACGTCGAAAGGTTTTACGGAGAAACTTTCGGATTTTTTTAATGAATCGCGTCGAAATGCGCATTATCTATACGGGCAACGTCCAGGGGGTGGGATTCCGCTGGTCGGCCAAGCGTGTTTCCTGCGGTTTTGAAGTGGTTGGTTTTGTTCGGAATCTCCCCGATGGCTCGGTCGAACTGCTGGGCCAGGGGAAAAAAAGTGAATTAGAAGAGTTTGCTCAAGCAATACGTGACTCGGGTTTGGGACCCTTAATTCGGGATGAAAAGATCACCTGGTCTCAAATATATGCGGCCGAAGAGGCCCAGGGGCATCAAAAATGCTATCGAGGATTTGATATTGCTTAATTATTAGGAAATGAAGTACGCGATTATAGCAGATATTCACGGGAATTTGGAAGCTTTGCAGGCGGTGTTGAAGGATGCCAAAGAGCAGAATGTGACCCATTATGCCTGCCTGGGGGATGTGGTCGGCTACGGTGCCAATCCCAGGGAATGTCTGCAAATCGTAAGGGAGATGAATATCCCTTGCATTAAAGGCAATCACGACGAGTATTGCTCATCGGGCAAGGACCCCGAGGGCTTTAACGATTCGGCGCGGGAGGCGATTCTCTGGACCCGCGGTCAGATGAGCGACGATGATTTGAAGTGGCTGCGTGAGCTCAAATATCTCCGGATTATGGCCAATTTCACCCTGGTCCATGCGACTCTGGATGGTCCTCAGCGCTGGGGCTATATTTTCGACAAGCTCCAGGCCGCCGCCAGTTTCATTTACCAGCAGACGCCTGTTTGCTTCTTCGGCCACACACATGTCCCGCTGGCTTTCGTGCGCGATAGCGTCGTCCGTGGGGGAACTTACTCCTCCTTCAAGGCTGAGGGCGGCAAGAAATATCTCCTGAACGTCGGCAGCGTCGGCCAATCCCGGGACGGCGTCCCCAAGGCGACCTATCTGATCTATGACCTGCCCGGAGCACAATTTGAGCTGCGTCGTCTGGATTACGATATTTCCACGTCGATGGATAAGATTAGAAAGGCGGGTCTGCCTTCGCGACTGGCCGATCGCCTCTCCGAAGGCCATTAAAACGTGGGCTCCGGCCCGATTTTTCCGTGGAGAATTCTCCCAAGATACTTATCTGCAAGCCCAGCTCTCTGGGAGATATCATCCACGCTCTGCCGGTATTGCGCCATATCAAAAAGGCGCAGCCTCAGGCTCGGGTCTATTGGTGGGTCAATACCAATCTGGCTCCGCTCCTGGAGCATGACCCCGATCTGGAGGGCCTCCTCCTCTTTGACCGGAAAGCCTGGAGCCGACTCACGAATTTCCCTCAGAACCTTCTGCGGCTTCGCGCCATCCGGAGAATGAAGTTCGATTTCGTTCTGGATTTGCAGGCCCTTCTGCGCAGTGCGCTTTTCTCCTGGCTCGTCCGGGCACCCATGACCATTGGGCTCGATGCGCGCCGGGAAGCTGCCCCTCTCTTTTACCATCGTTCGGTTGCACGGCCTCATCCCAATACACATGCCGTGGATTGGTATCTGGAGGTCTTGAAGCCGCTCAATATCGAGCCCTCCGAGCAGATCGATTGGATGCCGCCCAAGCCTGCCGCCGCCGAATCGCTCCAGGCGAAAATAAAAATCCCGACCGACCCGGCGGTTAAAAAAGTGATTTTGCAACCGTGTACCCGCTGGCAGAGCAAGCAGTGGCCCCTGGAGCATTTTATCGGCTGTGTTAAAAAGATTCTCGAGAGCCGGCAGGATATTCAGTTTTACGTGCTCGGTTCCTCGGAGGATAAGGCGTCCGGAGAAGCGATTTGCAAGGAGACCGAGCGCAAATGCGTCCAGAACCTTTGCGGACGGCTGAGCCTGCCCGAAATGGTGGAGTGCATCCGCTTCTCGGACCTCATGCTGACCGCTGATACGGGGCCAATGCACGTCGCTGCGGCCTTGAAGAAGCCCCTGGTCGCCCTCTTCGGCGCGACAAATCCCTACCGGACCGGCCCCTACGGTCAACTCGATTCGGTCTTCATGGCCGGCACCCCCTGTTCTCCCTGCATGAAGAAGCACTGTCCGCTCAGCCCTTCGCCCAAGTGCATGTATGATCTTTTGCCCGAGCGGGTGGCTGGCGAGGTTCTGGCCAGGCTCTAAAAAAAACCGGACCCGTTTTCTCTTAAACAGGCCCGGTCTCATGCAATCTTCCGTCTTCTCTAAGCGTTACTCAACCACTTTGCCGGTCGTCTGGAGCACGACCACCGAGGCATAGGGGTTCTGGAATTCGGAGTTCATTTTGATATTGAGCCCCGCATCGGTCACTTCGGTCTGCAGCGCTTTCAATTTCGTATCGGCCATCATCCAGCAATCCACGGCTGAATCGGGCTTGATGGGCACGGTGATGGTGTCGTTTTCAGGCCAGTTGAAGACCATCAGGTAGAGCCGATTCTCCTTGGCGGTGATGCGGCCCCATTCCACGGCCTTTAACGGATTGGCGGTCGTGCCGTAAATGGCTGAACCGTATTTCTTCATCCACCCGCCCAGATCGCGGAACCGGACAAGAGTCGCTTCCGGGATTGAGCCATCGGGGCAGGGTCCGACATTGAGCAGATAATTGCCGCCCTTGGAGACGATATCGATCGTGTTGCGGATGACCGTTTCGCTGCTCTTCCAGTTCAGGTCGTGTTTGCTGTAGCCCCAGGTGCCGTTGAGCGTCATGCAGACTTCCCAATCGACTCCGGGCATCCCGGTTTCGGGGATGTGCTGCTCTGGCGTAGTGAAGTCGCCCTTGGCCGGGTTGAAGATTGAGAGGTTATCTCCCGAGACGTTGGCCGAATTGAAGAGGCGGTTATTCTGAATGATAAGGGGGTTGCTGGCCCGGACCTGGTTCAGGAGCGCATTGGCGCGCCAGTGGTGTCCTTCAGCCGTCGGGTGCGAGAAATCCCACCAGAGAATATCCAGCGGCCCGTAGTGAGTGGTGAGCTCCTGGACCTGTGCCGAGAGATAATCCAGATAGCGGTTGAAATCGTGACCCTCCACCGGCAGCGGCTTATCTTTGTTGCGCTCATGCTTCAGAGGATGGGGCAGGGTATTGTCGAAAGCGATATAATCGGGGTGATGCCAATCGATCATCGAGTGATAGATACCGACTTTGAGATCCTGCTGGCGCACGGCATTAATGATCTCGCGGGCCAGGTCGCGTCCGCAGAAATCCATCGCGTCATAGTCGCTCACCGTGCTGTCGTGCAGGGCGAATCCCTCATGGTGCTTACTGGTGAAGACGACGTATTTGGCACCCATCTCCTTGGCAAGTGCGGCCCATTCTTCGGCAAAGCCTTCCTTGGGTTTGAAGATCGGCCTCAGCGCTGCTTCGTATTCAGCCGTGGGGATTCCGGCCGAATTCTGAATCCATTCGCATCCGCCCCAGTATTTTTTGCCGTCCCAGACCCCGGCTGCCTGAGAGTAGAGACCCCAGTGGACGAACATACCCAGACGAGCCTCGCGCCACCAGGCCATACGCTCATCGCGCTCTTTTTGGGTTTCGTTTGCAACCGCATTAAAGGTTGTAAATGCCGCGGCAGCCAGAACTGCCGCCACGGTCAAAGTTTTGAGTAGCGTTTTCATCGCCCCAGAGGATAGAGGCCCGCCTCCCTTTTGTAAACCCTAAAAACGCCGCCCTCTTCCACTGATCCTCCCAAATAATCTGTGCTCATCTGTCTCCATGCCCATTTCTTCATAGCCGGGAGCTTTTTCCTGTCGGGTCCCATTCCCACCTTTCTCAGTGCCCGGAGGGCACACGCCTCGGAGAGGCGAATGTGCATAACCGTAGGTGCCTCTCCCGTAGGGTGAGGTACCTACGGATAGAAGCGCCCCCCATATCCCCGCCCGGAGGGCGGTACTGGTACTTCGGGGTTTAAAATAATCTGTGTTCATCCGTGTCTATCTGCTGTTCTCCCTTTCTTTTCCATTCGCGGTTAAAAAATTGAAAAAAAACATTGCATCCCTTAAATAATCATCCATAATCCCGTGTGGAATTTTTGTGTAAATGATGCTGGGGGACAGCAAAATGCGCAATATAAAAAAGAAAATATTTATAGCAGTCTCAATCATATTTGTATTGTTCTTTATACTGTTGCTCAATAGTTCCTCTATTGTCTGGTGGTTAGGTAAGGATCGCCGTGAGTTGATCCGTGATAGACTTATAGCTATGAATTC
>CAZSTC010000055.1:0-12804 GCA_964609795.1 uncultured Verrucomicrobiota bacterium | reverse complement strand
CTTTTTCTGAGGTGGACAACAGATTTAATTCTGTTCGGGTTCCGGCTCTTCTTTTTTCTTTTTTTTGCGCTGGCGGACGGCATCGGAGAGAATATGCTCTATCTGTCCGTTGACCGAACGGATTTCCTGTGCCGCCCAGCGCTCGAGCTCATCCCAGAGCTTTGGGTCCATCCTGAGTAAAAATGATTTACGGGGTGCCAATGTGCTTAATTATCGTGTGTTAGTAAAAGGAGCCGCTCCATCGGGATTCTATTAGTGATAGAGAGTTCCGGTGTTGACGACGGGTTGAGCCTCGGAATCGGAGCAGAGGACGACCAGGAGGTTGCTGACCATGGCGGCTTTGCGCTCATCGTCCAGCTCGACCACATTTTTGATTGAGAGCTCTTTCAGTGCCATTTCGACCATGCTGACCGAACCCAGGACAATTTTCTCTCGAGCCGCGATGACGGCTTCAGCCTGCTGGCGCCGAAGCATGGCGCTGGCGATCTCCGGTGCATAGGCCAGGTGGTTGAGTCGAGCTTCCTCGATCACGACACCGGCCTTGTCGAGGCGTTCCTGGAGTTCGGCCTGGAGCGCCACGGAGATTTCGCTGGCGTTGCTGCGCAGGGTGATCTCTTCCTGTCCATGCTCGCCCTCATCATAGGCGTAAGAGGTGGCCAGGTGGCGGACGGCGGATTCGCTCTGAATGGTTACGAACTGCTCGTAATCATCGACATCGAACATGGCTTTGGCGGTATCTTCCACGCGCCAGACGATGACGGCCGAAATCTCAACCGGGTTGCCGCGCTTGTCGTTGACCTTGAGTTTATCGCCATTCATGTTGCGTGAGCGCAGGGAGATTTTATTGCGGGAGAAGGTGGCTTTGACATTGCGTCTGGCGGCCAGAGAGCCGGCAGGAGCAGACTGCGAAGTTTCCGTAGTGACGATCGTTTTCCCATTGGAGTAAAAAGGGTTGCCCCAATGGAAACCGGTTTGGCGTACTGTCCCGACGTATTTACCGAAGAGAATGAGGACGCGTGCCTGATTGGGCTGCAGGGTGAAGAACCCGGGCAGAACCAGGGCAAAAGAGAGAACTTCAATAACAACTCCCGTAATGATGAGTAGAGGCGATTCTGCATTGATTCCGACGATGAATAAAATAATCGCCAGAACGACAGCGAATAAAAAACAGACGAGTACGAACCATCCGTTAATTACCTGAGTTTCTTTTTCGACGCTCGTAGTGAGCTCTTTGAGAGGTGCATTAGTTTTCATAGTAGTAATGATTATGTATGTGGCCGTAAGGAGGTCGCATATCAGTATGATATCACTTTGCAGCAGGAAGGCAAGTGGATAGAGCCACTTTTTTTTAAAATTTTTTTACGCCCTTATTTCCACTGGAAGTAGAGGATGCGGACGTCGCGGGCTGAGACGCGATGAAGCATCGAGGAGAAAACGCGCTCCTGTTCACCGACCCGAGCGCGGACCTCGACCTCGAAAACGGTGCTTCGGACTCCGCAGAAGGAGCCGATTTGCTGCACCAGAGTCTGGGGCATTCCGGGAATCTGCTGGAGCATGGCGACCCCGGTGATCATGACGTCATCCTCGCTGCCTTCCATGTCGTCCAGTCCCCGACGATAGGTGATAATCTCGTTGGCGATTTCCGGGGTAATGCCCGGGAGCATCTGGAGCACTTCGGCCGGAGCGGTATTGATATTGAGCGTGCCCGAAGAGAGGGTGCAGAAAAGGTCCATGAGTCCGCCTTCAAAGATGTTTTCATCTTCGTAGCTGTTCCCGATCCGGACTTCATCCGGGTCGATATAGGTGCTGGTGGGTGAGCGGCCCTCCAGACGCGCGATTCCGTAATAGAGTTCGGGCGTGACGCCCTGGATCATGAGCAGCTCGGAGATATCATCCAGGGGGCCATTCTTGCAATAGTAGGGTGGGTCAAGTCCGAGGTAGTATTCATCTTCTGCGCCGCTCAGTTTGGCGTTGTCGTCGGTATCGCGCCAATCCAGTACCGAGTCGGAGATGGTGCTGGCCAGAGTGGCATCGGCGCCGAGGACCGTGAGCGCATTTTCCATGAGAGCCGCGGTGGCGGTATTGATATTCATTTTGCGCTCATTGTCGGTGATGGAGACCGAGAAGACGCCGCTGCCCAGCTCGTTGTTATCGAGATAGACGAATTCCAGGAGGTCATTGGTCTGGCCCGGACCTCCGGCCCATTTCTGGTTCAGGGCGTCGCAGGGCTGGTTTAAATTGAGCTGCTGGCCGACGACGTAACGGGCCAGCTCCACGCCGGAGCGCCCGAGCCATTCGAGCTCGGAATCGCTCAGATGGTTATTGGCCAGCTTCATTTCCACTTTCATGAACCATGCGAAGCCGGCTGTCATCGTCCCCAGGACAATGATGACGACCATGACGATGATGAGCGCAATGCCGCTCTGGCGATGGCACGCTCTAGAAATCTTTTCGTTTTTGAGAGGGGATATCTGCATAGGTGATCCTTTCAGAATTAACGTCTTCCTCCTCCGCCCATGCCGCCTCCGGGCATACCCGGGCCGCCGCCCATACCTCCGCCACCGCCGAATCTGCCGCCTCCGCCGCCTCTACCGCCGCCCTGGCCCCAGCCTCCGCCACCGCCTTGGCCGCCACCCTGGCCCCAACCACCACTGCCTCTACCGCCGCCTTGGCCTTGTCCGCCTCCCTGACCACCCTGACCGCCTTGGCCTCCCTGACCCCCGGCTTGATTACCCATGGTCATGCCCTGGGCGACGGTGCCCTGGATTTGCGGGTCGATGATATTGCCGCTCATGGCGATCACGCGTGAATCGAGCTGAGCGGGTTCGTTGCCGACATAGCCGTGGCCCATGGAGACTCGCGCCAACTGGGGCAGCGCATTGGTATTTTCCCAATCCAAAATCCAGTCCAGTTCATTGGTATCCCAGAACTCCACGGAGAAGAAAGAGACGTCGGTGGAAAGCTCAATAGGCGGAATGAGGTCGGTATACTCTTCATCGACCAGGAGCGGCTGTTGGTAAAGGATGAGAGAATTGCGGTTGTTTTCATTGGGCTCCACTATGTATGTGAGCCGGCGCAGAGGCAATCCGTCGTAGAGACCGCTGCCGATAAAACCCGGCGGCAGGTAAGCCACGAAAGAGAGGGCCGTATAATCGCCCTCATTATCGACTTCAAAACTGTAGTAATTGGTGTTTGCCTGGAACATGCGGGCGGACATCAGCGATTCGCTCAGCGCGCGCATTCCGACCCGGGTGCGCTGGGTCTCTTCTGCGGCAAAGCTGGCGGATTGTTTGCCTGTGAGGATGAGCGACCATATTTCGTAAATGGAGGCCAGGATCATGCCGAAGATGAAAATGGAAATCATCAGCTCCAGAATGGTGAAACCTCTCGGAGTGCGCGGTCCGGGCCGCTGCGGTGTGATTTCAATAGGGTTCATTTTCTCAAACATACTTCCTCTCTTTAACCGCTGTTACCTTCCAAGGATGGATTCGGGCCGGTAGAGCCAGAGACTCATGGCGGTCGAATCCCGTCCCCCGAAGGAGCCCGGGTGATAGACTTCCAAATCTATCTGGAAAAAACCGTTGGTGCTGACTTCGTAAGCCTCCCGGGTCCAGGACCAGCCTGGGTACATATCACCAAAATCGCCCGATTCAGAAATCTCCTCCAGGCGGTTGGTGGCCAGCATATCGTAGACGACCTGGGTGAAATCGACCGGTGTTACGTTGAGAGAGCGGGCCGCCCGCAAATTGGTATTGAGGAGCTCCATGATGGAAAAGTAGGCCATGAAGAAGATCGCCATGGCGACCACGATTTCCAGGAGGGTAAAGGCTCCAGCCGGGAGAGTTCTCTCTCCTCTCAGTGTCGGATGAATCCCGGATATTTTTGGGTTTATCGTCATGGTTTGATCTTTCGGCTTAGAACTCGATTCCTCCTCTTCTGCGGCGGAGCGGGTTCTTGGGAGTGGCCAGCTCATTGAGGTTATCAAAATCGGCCAGACCCGTGACCATATCGACTGTTACGCGGCGGAAATCACCTTGCCAGGAGAGCACGACCGTCATGAGATCGGCGGTTCCATTGGCGAAAAAGCGGGAAATAACCTGGTCGTCATCCATGTGCTCGGTCATATTGACGTCGAGCATTTCGATCTGGACCTCGTCATGGAGCTTATACTGGGTGCTCTTGTAGGGAGCGGACTTCATGGAGCTCTTATTGGTCGTGGAACCCGAGAGGCTGGCCGAATTGCCCCAATTCATTGATTCATTGATATCGCGGGGCATCTCCTCCACCTGAAAGGTATATTCATAGGGATGGAATTTCACGACCATGGGGGCGCAGCGGATGATGGCCGTAGCACGGGCCTGAGCGCAGGCATCCATGACGTCAAAGACGCTCTGGGTGAGAGGGTCGCGTTTCTGGAAGGTTTTGAAGACGGCCGGAATGCCGATGCTGCAGAGGACGCTGATCATCCCCACCACCACCAGAAGCTCGATGAGCGTAAAGGCGGCTTGATGAAGTGGAGATTTCCGGAGCGTCAATCCTTTCATGGATTTTAACGGTTGATGTTGGATGTGAGCGAGAACATGGCCGAGAGAATACCCAACAGGATGAAGCCGACAAAGAGCGCCATGGTGATGATGAGTAACGGCTCGATCATCGTGGTCATGAGGCGCAGTGCTGTCTGGAGATCATCTTCGTAAGTTTCCGCCAGGCTCTGGAGCGAACCGGGGATATCGCCGGTTTCTTCACCGATCTTGACCATGTCGATCATGAGTTGCGGGAAGACACCGCTTTTGGCCAGAGGTTGGGCGATCGTTTTACCGTCGGTGACGGCGTCGCGCGTATCGGCAATGGCTTTCTTAATGACGACGTTGTCAATGACGAGCTCGGTAATTTTCAGGGCGACCAGGACCGGGACGCCGTTCTGCATGAGCGTGGAAAGCGTGCGGGAAAACTGGGCGAAGAGATTTAGCCGCGAAGCGTTGCCGATAATGGGCGCATTCATTTTCCAGCGGTCCCAGGCGACTCTGCCTCCTGCAGATTGGATATACCTGCGGAAGAGCATGACGACCGTAAAGATACCGATCAGGACGGCCCACCAGTAGTTTTTGAAGAAGGTCGAGCTATCCATCAGGAAGCGGGTTGTGGCCGGCAGGGGAGCATTCATGCTCTTAAAAATTTCCATGAATTTGGGCATCATGAAGGTCATGAAAAAGAAGATGACGCCCAGGCCGACGATGATGACGATGGTCGGGTAGACCATGGAGCTCTTAAACTTGCTCTGGACCTCCGCGAAGCGCTCATAGTGAGCGGAGAGGCGTTTCAGGACTTCCACCAGCGCACCGCTCTGCTCGCCCGAACGAACCATGTTGACGAACATGTTGGAGAAGATAACCGGCTGGCGGCCCATGGCTTCGGAGAGGCTTTTGCCTTCGACGACGTCCTGCCTGAGCTGGCGGCTGATCTCGGTCGGGATGCCTTTGCTGCCGACATAAGTCATGCTGTTGAGGGCGGCAGTGAGCGGCATACCGGCTTTGAGGAGATTGGCCAGCTGGTTGGAATAGTTAGCGAGCTCCTTCATACCGGGCTTTTTCTGGCGGGTGAAGTAATCCCGTGTGCTCTGGGGCAGGAGGTTGAGGAGGCCGCTCGAGCTTTGGCCGACCCGCGATCCCCTGGCTTTGGTCTTACCCTTGGCGGCAGCCTCGACCGATACCGGTAGCAGCCCCTGCTTCTGCAATTGGGCCAATGCCGCCATACGATCACCTGCTTCGAGCACACCCTGAATGGAGGTGCCGTTTTTCTTACGCGCCTTATAAACGAATTCTGCCATCGTCAATCCCTGTTTGAAAACACCCGTTCTGGGTTAAAGTTGCTCTTTTTAAGCTTCCGGCTCCGGTTTTTCCTCCTCTTTTGGGGCTCCGGGCCCCTCAGAATCCGGAGGGAAATCCGGCGAAGAAGGAGGCGGCGGAGGCGGCGGCTCTTCATTCGATTGCTTGGGAGGAGGTGCCATTTGAGGGACATCCAATCCCAAAAGCTCATAAAATTTCTGCGAGTCGAGCATCTCTTTCTCCAGCAATTCCCGGGAGACGAGCTCAAGCTGATCCTTGTGTTCGGCCAGAATCTTCCTGGCGTTTTCGTAGGCGCTGTTCAGGAATTTGAGAACTTCCTGGTCGATAATCCGGGTCGTTTCGGGGCTGCAATCGGTGCGGAAACCCATCTCGCCGCCTGCAAACATCCCCTGGTCGGGCTCGAGGCAGTGGGCCAGGCCGATAATTTCGCTCATCCCGTACATACAGACCATCTGGCGAGCCAGAGAGGTTGCCCGTTTCAGGTCATTTTCGGCTCCGGTCGATACCTCCTGGAAAGTGATTTCCTCAGCCGCACGGCCTCCCAGGAGCCCAGCAATCCGGGCCATGAGCTCTGAGCGCGTGAGGATGAATTGATCTTCCGGGGGAATCTGCATGGTGTAGCCCAGGGCGGAGCGGCCTCTGGGGACGATGCTGATTTTCTGGACCGGGTCGCAATTCTTGTCGTAGGCGGCGATGAGTGCGTGCCCCGCTTCGTGGATGGCGACGCGGTGAAGCTCTTTCTCGCGCAGGCGCCGGCTCCGGCGTTCGGTCCCGGCGATCACCTTCTCGATGGCTTCCTCCATATCCGACTGGGCGATCACGGAGGAGAGACGCCGCGCGGCCAGAAGCGCCGCTTCATTCAAAGTATTGGCCAGATCGGCCCCCGAGAAGCCGGGAGTGCTCTGGGCTACACGCCGCAAATTGACGTCGGAGGCTAGCGGCTTGGTGCGTGAATGGACTTTCAGGATGGCTTCGCGTCCATCCAGGTCCGGTGCGTCCACGACTACCTGCCGGTCGAAGCGGCCCGGACGCAGCAGCGCGCGGTCCAATACATCGGGCCGGTTGGTGGCACCCAGGATAATCACTCCGGCATTGGTCTCGAAACCATCCATCTCGACCAGCAACTGGTTGAGGGTCTGCTCGCGCTCATCATTGACCGAACCCATGTGGACACCGCGCTGGCGACCGATGGCGTCCAACTCATCAATAAAGATAATGCAGGGGGATTGCGCCTTGGCTTGCTGGAAGAGGTCCCGAACACGAGCCGCGCCGACACCGACGAACATCTCGACGAAATCACTGCCGCTCAGGGAGAAAAAGACGACCTTCGCCTCACCGGCCACGGCCCGGGCCAGAAGCGTCTTACCGGTTCCCGGAGGACCCACCAGGAGAACGCCTTTGGGGATTTGGGCCCCGAGCGCCTTATAACGGGCCGGGTTTTTCAGAAAATCGACCACTTCCTGAAGCTCATACTTGGCTTCATCGCAACCGGCTACGTCGGCAAAGGTGACCCCGGTTTCCTTATCCGCCGAGACTCGCGCCTTGGATTTGCCGATGGAGAGGATGGATTGGCCGCCCATACCGATCTTGCGCGAGATGAAAATCCACAGGCCGATCATGAGGCCGATCGGGAGCACCCAGACCAGAATGAATTGCTCGAGGAAGCTGGGACGGCTGCCCAGGAACTGAGTGCCGCTTTTCTCGAGCTCCTCGACCAGTTTGGTATCCTCGAGAACACGAATAGTTGAAAATTCGAAAACGCCTTCCTGCAGAGGTTGTTTTGATAAAAATTTCGAGAAAAAGCCGGGAGAATAGGTTGGCAGGGTGCGTTCGGCTTGAGTGCCGGTCGCCGTGGCTGCAGTATCCTTAGCGGATACTTCCGGAGCGGTTTCAGGCGTTTTGGATGCTTCAGCCGCAGAAGGGGTTTTCTCGCCTTTACCCTCCACCGTCAGACCGGAGGCAGGTTCGGGAGCCGGGGCTTTCTTGAGAGCGATTTTGCCGATAATGAGGTCCTGGCCGATGAGGCACTCCACCACTTCCCCTAGAGCGACATGTTTTTTGAACTCGCTGTAAGGGATGCTCTTGGAGCCGGTGACCCCCATCAATTGATGCCAGATGATGAGGATGAGCAGAGCGGTCAGAATATACCCCATCGAGAAACGCCAGGGCGCCTTCTCCTGAGGGCTTCGATTGCCGCCATCTTTACCGGGTTGGCTCTTCTTGGGAGGTATCATATCCGTTTTTCCTTCTTTCGGTTGCGCTACCGGGATGAAACTTTACCCGATAATAGGCCAAGTGCAAACCTATTTATATTCGGATAAAGTTTTGCATGAGAATGAAAGACCCGCAAAACGCCCCTTTTTTTAAACCACCAATGAACACGAAGAGACACGAATCGAGAATAACCGGGAACTACAAACAAATTCCCTTTACAAATAGAAGGGTGAATTTATTCTAGGGATGTTCGGCAACTTGTTCCAAAATATTAAGAAAACCATAAGGGAAAAAATGAACTCGGAAAATAAATCCTATTCAGGCGCCGTATCGCGTTTCATCACGTCGTTCATCATCGTTGCTGCGCTTCTTGTTTTGTCAAATTCGGGCTGCAACAGCAATAAGCAGCACGCCCACCACGGAGGCAGCATATCCACGGCAGATGAATGTTCTTCGGAATGTGAAAAATCACCCGTCATATTGTTCGGCAAGGACAATAAAGTATTGGTTCGCTATTCGCCCTCGAATCAGGAGACCTCTTATACTGTCCCGGACACGGTAACTCATATTGCCCGCGGTGCATTCATGGAATGCAAGAGGCTGAAAAGTGTGACAATCGGCAAGGGCGTCACTTCTATTGGCGAGGCCGCATTCTCTGAATGCAGCAATCTGCGGAGCATCGTTATTCCTGAGAGTGTCACTTCTATCGGATCAGGGGCGTTCTACAGATGCAGCAGCCTGACGGACCTGGTACTCCCAGAAAGTGTTACTTCCATTGGCGCAGAGACATTCTCCAAGTGCAGCAATCTGGGGAACATCGTTATTCCTGAAAGTGTCACCACGATCGGAGAAGGAGCTTTCTTTGATTGCAGCCGGCTGGGGAGCATCGCGATTCCCGACCGTGTTACTACTATTGGCGGGGCGGCATTCTCCAAGTGCAGTCATCTGACAGACATCACCCTTCCTGAAAGTGTCACCTCGATTGGCGAACAAGCATTTATGGGGTGCAGCCGTTTGGAGAGAATAACCATCGGAAATGGAGTTAAATCGGTTGGAGAACAGGCGTTTATGGAATGCAACCGTCTGGCAAACGTGACAATCGGCAGCGGTGTCACTTCTATTGGAAACTGGGCATTCTATGGATGCGGCAGCCTGACTGAGGTTTATTTCGAAGGGAACGCGACGAAATTACCGGAAGAAAATGCCTTTTTTGCCCCATCTGTTATCCACTACAAGCCCGGCACAACGGGATGGACAAATCCCTGGGATGGCAGGCCGACAAAAGAATGGGTAGAGTAATCCTTTGAGATCATAGACCTTCCATAGAGCCGCAATCCATTCGTGGTTTAGGTCCATGATGGGCGGCTCTTTTTACTTGAGGTTTTGGGGTTTCGGTGGCAGGCTCTGAGGGCCCGGAGTCCGGCTTTGAATGAAAGAAGTCTGACAGAGAGAACTCGTTTTGAGACTTCAGGGAACCAATCTTATCGTTGTAAACGTCCTGGCCTCCTATGTTCGGATACTGCTGGTGACGGGGCTGACTCTATTCACCAGCCGCTGGGTTCTGGCCGCCTTGGGAGAGGATGAATTCGGGCTCTATTCCCTGGTCGGTGTTCTCATCTTTTTTATTCTCTTCATCGGCAACGTGATGGCTGCGAGTATGCAGCGCTTCTATGCGTATGCCATCGGCCAGAACGACCCTTCCGAGGTTCAAAAATGGTTTAACTGCGCTTTCGTAATTCACGGCCTCTTCGCCTTGATGCTGGTCCTGGTCGGGATCCCCTTCGGCATAGTGCTGATAACCTTCCTGAATATCCCACCTGACCGCCTGGCGACCTGTTACTGGGTCTATGGGCTTTCCATCGTGGGAGCGGTCTGGACGATGCTGGCGGTGCCCTATATCGGGATGTTCCATGCGCGGCAGAGGATTTTTGAGCTCTCGTTCTGGAATTCGATTCAGGCGCTTCTGATTTTCGTTCTGGCGGGATCGCTTTTCCGGCTCCGTGGGGACCTGCTTTTCTATTATGCGCTGGGGATGGTCGGGATCAAACTCGTGTTGGATGCGGTTCAGATGTTGCGCGCACGGAGCCTCTTCAAGGAATGCCGTTTACATTCGCGCTACTGGCTGGGGCGCAGCAGTTATTACAGCGTTCTTTCCTACTCGGGCTGGCAGCTCTGGAGCGGCCTGGGAGCCATTCTGAGCAATCAGGGACTGGGCATCCTGATCAATATCTTTACGGGAGGGACCAAGGCCAATGCCGGTTACGGGATTGCCGGGCAGGTGAATAGCGCTGTTTCGGGCATCGGCGTCGGGGTCTATCAGTCGGCTGTCTCGGAGATTTTCAGGCTGGAGGGTGCCGGCGAGCGTCAGGCCATGATCAAGCTGGCGCTGAGGACGAGCAAGTTCATCGTGCTGCTTTCGCTGGTCTGGCTTTTGCCGCTCTGCATCGAGATGGAGGCCGTTTTCGCGCTCTGGCTCGATAACAACGTGCCCGAATATGCGGTCGGATTCTGCCGGGTTATTCTCTCGGCCTATGTCGTCAATGGCTTCATAATGGGCTATGGCGCCGCGGTGGGAGCCTACGGGAAAGTGGCCAGCTACCAATCGGTGCAGGGGACGCTCCTGGTGATGACCTTCCCGCTGGCCTGGGCCGCATTCAAGCTGGGTGCCACGCCCGTGCAGGCACTATTTTCTTTGACTTTTATCGCCGCCTGTTGCAACGTGTATTGCGTCCTGTGGGTCAAAAAGAAGCTGCAGGTACCTGTTTCGCGCTGGCTGCGGGAGGTGCTCGGGAAGTGCATCCTCTGCGGTGTGCCGTCGTTCCTCCTGGGATGGTGGGTTTATGCCTCGCTGGAGCCCGGATTATTGCGGATGTCGCTTGTTTTTGTGCTTTGTGCCGGCTGCACTCTCCTCTGTGCGTGGCTCCTGGCCATGGACTCCGAAGAGAGAGGCTTCTGCATGAGCAAAGTGCGGCGGGTCCTGGGGTTTGTATTTCAGCCCAAAAACTGAATTGTAGGTCACACCATATATGGAAGAAACCAAGTTATTTTGTCCCAGTTGCTCCCAAGAAAAAGTGGAGAAAATAGAATCCATTCCCACGCGGCTGATCCAGGAGTATTATGCCGAGAACGGTGTAGACGTAGGGTATCTCTTTGAGAATGTGGAGAATCTGGATCGCTACCAATGCGGGGAGTGCGGGTTGCAGTTCTTCCGGCCGGTGGTTCTGGGCGATGACCGCTATTACCGCTCCATGCAGCAGGGCGATTGGTACTATCTGGAGGAGAAGCCCGAGTATGACTATGTCGCCAAATGGATTGGGGCTGAAGACCGGGTGCTGGATGTCGGCTCAGGACGCGGCGCCTTTTCCCGGAAAATAGGTTCTCCCTTCTATCAGGGGCTGGAATTTTCCCAGAGCGCCGTGGAACTGGCCGCTAAAGAGGGTGTGAACGTCATCCCTGAATCGGTGGAAGATCACGCCCGGAGCCACGCTGGGCAGTATGACGTGGTGTGCGTTTTTCAAGTGCTGGAACATGTGGCTCATCCCAAGGAGTTTTTGGAGGGATGCGTGGCGTGTTTGAAAAAGGGCGGCAAGCTGGCGATCGCCGTACCCAACAGTCGTTCCTTCCTGGAGTGGCGCCGGAATTACCTCAATATCCCCCCGCATCATCAGCTTCTCTGGTCGGAAAAATCGCTTTCGAAACTCGCGCAACTCCATGATCTGCAGGTCCTTGAAATTTATAAAGAAAAGGTGACCGAGATTCATCGGGAATCCTTCTACAGCACGCTTCTCCTGAGCCTGGGCGATAAAATCCTTCCCGGCCGTATCTCGTCTGTCAAAGGGAGCCAATTCGGGAATCGTAACGGCGGGACCCAGGAGCCCTCCGCTCAGCAGGGTGAGAAAGGCCTGGCGCATCGGGCGGCCGATTTACTCAAAGATTGCTTCCGCCTGATCAAGCTGCACCGATTCTTCGACGGACACACGGTTACGGCTATTTACCAGAAGAAATAGGGAAGGCGGGTTCAGAGAGAGATTCGGGAAGTACGCCCTGGCTTTTTTGGGGCGCGGCCTCTTTGGGAGCCGGTTCTTCTTCTTCTTCCTCTTCAGCGGCTGGTTCAGATTCCTCCTGCGGTGAGAAATGCTCCAGCGCTTTCATGGCTCCGACAAAGAGTCCCGTAAAAAGGCCCGTGCTCATCAGGCTGTTGCGGAAGAACATCCAGGTGGGAGGCAGCCCCGGTACACCCAGGGTCAGAGCCTGAAGCCATCCGGCAAAAGTTTTGGCATAGGCCGGATCCTGAAAAAACGAAATCGTGTTGGTAATGAGGTAGAAAAGCACCGCTCCCAGGAGCCCGCCGCCCAGCAGCTTGATAAAGGAGCTCCCGGAGGAAAACTGCTGCCCCAGCCAGAGAATGCAGGCGTAGGAGAGGTAGTTGGGCACCATGTAGATATGAAAAATCGGCGCCCCGTAATGCAGGTTGAGGAGGATATCGGTGAGGAGGAGCACTGGCAGGATGAGACACCAGGCCAGGCGCTTGGGGAAGTAGACCGCTGCACAAAAAATGAGGGCATATACCGCGCTGAAATTAGCCGGCATCAAGTCCGGCCAGCGTGTCAGCGCCAGCCCGATCATTAAAAGTATTGCACAGAGCGTCTGTTTCTTCATCCCCGCAAAGGCGGATACTACTCCCGCCTTCCCCGGAAAACAAGGAAAGAAGGCTTCAACCGGCAGAGCGTATTGCCTCAAAAAT
>CAZSTC010000054.1:0-13160 GCA_964609795.1 uncultured Verrucomicrobiota bacterium | reverse complement strand
GAGGTATGCGAAGCAGACCTCCTAAATCAGCATCCCGTAGGGATGCCAGCCGATAGCCCGGGGTCAAAGACCCCGGGGAAGCATCCACCCCAAGACCACATTCGACCCCGGAGGGGTCGCATTCACAACGCTTCAAAAACAGGAGAGACGAAAAGGGAATATCGAGGGAAGAGAATAAACCGCAGATTCGCGCAGATTATTTGGAAGGGAAAAGGCCTTTTTCGAGCTTGAAATAAAGCGCTAAAATCTTTGTAAGAATCTGAATTGAATGGTGGGCGATGAGGGACTCGAACCCCCGACCTACTGCGTGTAAAGCAGACGCGCTAACCAACTGTGCCAATCGCCCACGGGAAGACCTCGACTCGGTAATCGAGAGCGCTCATGTTACTGAATCGGACAAATTGAAGCAAGCTCTCAGCTCGAAGTTTTGTAAGAAAAGATTTGAAAATCCCCCTCCGAAATCCTTTACTCTTGGTCCTGGGTAGGGGAGGAGGTACAGAAATCCCATAAGATTCAAAACTGAAGCCTTTTTCTCCCCGCACACTATTCAACAATAAAATGGAATCCAGCGACTTAGTCCTTTGGTTGCAAAAAGTTTTGGATGCAGGGTTGGTTCATTTCTTCAACTGGTTGACCTCGCTTGAGCAGAGCCTCAGGCATTCGCCGCCGCTGGAGCATTTTGGGGCGATCACCGCTGCCATTACCGGTGTACTGGCTGCCCGGAATAAGAAGATTGATATCTTCGGCATTCTGGTGCTGGGCTTCGTCACCGGGGTCGGCGGCGGAACCATTCGGGATATCTGCCTCAATGTCGAGGTCTGGTGGGTGGAGAAGCCCAGCTTCACAGTATCGATCGTGATTACCTGTTTTCTCACGTTCTTTATTACCCGCATCACTCGTCTGCCCCGGAGGCTGCTGGATGTCGCCGACGCATTTGCTCTGGCTTTCTTCACGGTGATCGGCACCTGGAAGGCACTTGAATACGATGCCGGCATTGTGAATGCAGTCATGATGGGCGTTATTACCGGGGTCGCGGGCGGAATGCTCAGAGATGTGTTTCTGGGAACAATCCCCAACGTATTCAGGCAGGGTATCTATCTCTATGCAACGGCTTCAGCCGCAGGGGCTATTCTTTTTGTCTGCTCGGATATCTGGAACCTTCCCTACAAATGGACCTTCAGTATCGGCGTGATTTTGCTGCTGAGAATTGGCGCCATACGCTGGAAGCTCACCCTGCCCGAATACCGTGCCGATGAGGAGGAGGAGCAAAACCAGGCCCAGGGAGCCGCTGTTCCGGCTCCGCTGCCGACGGTCGTCCCACCGGTGGAAGCCGCAACAACCACGCAGGCTGAGCCGCCCGTGCCGGTTGAGACCGCCCCTGAAACGACTCCTCCCGAAAAGGAAAACGATCGCAATTAAGGCTTAATTATTTGATGGCTGGTAATTTTACGGGTTTCTGATAGGATTTCCACCCGGCTAGAGATTTTAATAATGCTGATAATTATCTAAATTACTCGTAAAACTATGCAAGCACCCAACCACGCAGCCGCTGCAGCGGGCAAAAAGCCTTCATTCTACTTTGCCGGAATTTGCGGCACGGCCATGGCTTCAGCCGCTGTCGCCCTCAAGAATCAGGGCTATACCGTGACCGGCTCGGACACGAATATCTATCCGCCGATGTCCGATTTTCTCGCCTCTCACGGCATTGAGCCCCTGCCCGGCTATCACGAAAAGAATCTACAATCTCAAAAGCCGGATTGGGTGGTCATCGGCAATGCGCTCTCTCGAGGCAATCCCGAGGTGGAATATGTTTTACGGGAGCGGCTCCCCTACACTTCTCTGCCGGAGCTGCTCAAGAACCATTTTATCAGAGGCAAGCGCTCTCTGGTCGTCTGCGGAACTCACGGAAAGACGACGACGACTTCTCTCCTGGCCTGGGTTTTCGAGCACAATGGATTTAATCCCAGCTATTTAATCGGTGGAATACCGCCTAATCTGGGTCAGGGTGCCCGCTTTACCGATAGCCCCTGGTTCATTATCGAGGGGGATGAATACGACACCGCCTTTTTCGATAAGCGCAGTAAGTTTATCCATTACTGCCCCGAGGTGGCCATCCTGAACAATCTGGAGTTCGACCACGCGGACATTTTTGAAAACCTCGCCGCCGTCAAAAAAACCTTCCGCCATCTCATCCAGACCGTCCCCTCCAATGGACTGGTGCTTTGCAACGGAGAGGACCAAAACCTCCGGGAGATCACTCGGGATGTCCGGTTTTGTCCGGTCAAGAGATTCGGCTTTGGGGCTGAAAATGATTTCCGGGCTGCTCATATTACCCATGAAAACGGAGGCTCGAGCTTTGAACTTCTGGGCGTCACCTACTCTACTCCCACGCTGGCCGGAGATTTCAATGTCCGCAACGCTCTGGGGGTGGCTTCCTGCGCCCTGCACTGTGGACTCACTCCTGCGCAAATTCAATCGGCCTTCCTCACGTTCAAGGGAATCCGCCGCCGGATGGAGGTTTTCGGGGTAAAATCGGGCGTCACCCTTATTGACGATTTCGGCCACCACCCGACGGCCATCGCCCAGACCCTTGCCGCCTTACGTCAGCGCTATCCGTCTCAGCGTATCTGGGCAGCTTTTGAACCGCGCTCCAATACCACCCGCCGCAACGTATTCCAGCAGGAACTCGCCGAGGCACTTGGCTCCGCGGACGGGGTAGCCATCAGTGCCATTGCCAGAGAAGATCAACTGGCTCCCGAGGAAAGACTTGATGTGGGCAAACTCGTCCTTCAAATCCAGAAGGATCGGCAAATTCCGGCGGCTCATTTTGCAGAAGTCCCCTCGATTGTCGAGTGGCTCTGCAAACAGGTGAAGCAGGGCGACGTAGTCAGCGTCTTCAGCAATGGCAAATTCGGGGGTATCCACCGGCTTCTGATGGAGGCTCTTTAAAAACAGATCGTGGCCACTCGGGAAGTGGATAAAAAAAGACCGCATTGAATGCGGCCTTTTTTTTTGCGTGCAAAGGCAAGCCTGATCGGCCGGCCTTATCCCTATGGCTTAGCGTCCTTTAACTTCCACTGATTCAATGGCTCCGATAGAGATACTGATTTCACCGCCACCGGCCAGGGGCACCAGATAAATTTCTCCGGTGGTCACGCGCGAGAAGCGAATTCCTTCGTGAACTTTTGATCCTTCCTTAATGACGAACATAACCGACTTCTCTTTCTGGCCCAGAACAGGGCGAAAAAAGGTCGGGAACTTCGTCTCGAAGAAGCGGCGATTGAAAGTGATTTCACCCTTTGTATAAATGGCAGGTTCATAGCCGGCAGCAGCACTGTCCTTAACCGTCGCGGCACGGGTCATGGTCTTAGTGACCGTACTGGCTCCGGTAGAAATATTCTGATCCTTGAACTCCGCATGTCCGGGTGCCTCCTCCTCGAAAACCGGAGCAGCAGGGACATGTTCGGGCTGAAGCATGAAAATAGCGGGTCCGACGATCGGCAGGATGGCCGAAACGCCGCAGACCAAAGCCGGTTGCTTGCGGCGGAACCTCGCGATGCTGTAGCCTGCCACCAGGTTACCGGCATAAAGCGAACCCAGGAGCAAAAGCCCGGCCGGGGTCAGCCATGCACTCAGAAAACCGGGAGCGGGATGATAATGGGAGATACGATCCACCTCGCCCACCACAATTCTCGGAGGGGGTTTGACCGTTTTGGCCTTCAAATCTTCCAACGGTATTTCAATGAAAGGCTCAGCATAATACTGCGCATAGGGGTCTTTAGATGCAGCCAGGACCTTTAGAGTATCCTGGGTAAAAATCGGCCACTGAATGGTGTCGGTATAGCCGCCCGAATCTTTTTTGAAGACCACGCCCTCTTCCTTGAAGGAAATGGGGTCTCCCTTAATGACTTCGCCATTTGTGCAAAAGTATTCTCCTGCGAACCCCTTGCACGCAAAAGCGAAGGCCGCACAAAGACAAATCTCAATTAACCAGCGTCTCAACATCGCACCACTTTTCTAGCAGACCCCGGGCAAAATGGGAAGCTCAAAGAGAAGTACATAGCAAGAATTTAGCAAATCGCCCCGGCCCTCTTTTATCCCAATATGTAAAACAGCCCGACTCAATTGGAATAAAACTTGGATACCGTATTGCAAATATCGCTTACTCGCATTAGAATTTCGAGAGTTTTAGAACAGAAGACGGGAAAACATTGATATGGAAAAGAAATTGGTAACGCCTCGATCCTATTTTTTCTTAAAGCTGAGCTGTACGGTTTTGCTATTGTGTGCCTGCTTGAGCGGCTGCAATAAAAAATCCGGCGACACACTGCCCCAGCAGCCACCCCCAACGGTGGAAGTCATCACCCTCTCCTACACGAATTACCAGGCGTATACAAAAATCGCTGGAAATCTGGAGTCCCCGGCCACGGTCAATTTTCAGGCGCAGGTCTCCGGGTACCTGAAGAGCGCTCCGAACCGGGAAGGCTTGATGGTCGAGACCAATGACGTCCTCTTTGAGATAGACCCCTCCACCTATCTGGCCGCACGTGAGGCAGCACAAGCCCAGCTCCTGATCGATCAGGCCAAGGCCGCCAAAGCGGAGGCCGACCTGGTCCGCAATAAAGAACTTATGGCTCAGGAGGTGATTTCCAAAGCTCAATACGACGTCTATGTCGCCTCGGCCAAAGAGAGTGAGGCAGCGGTAGAGCTCTCCAAAGCCAAACTCCAGGCTGCGGAGATTAACCTGGGCTTCACTAAAATTTACGCTCCCTACAAGGGGCTCCTGGGAGAAGTCGAGGTGCGTCCGGGCAACCTTGTCAGCGCCGGCATCACGCAACTGGGTTCAATGGGGGTGATCGACCCCATCTGGGTAACCTTCCCTTTGAGCGAGCAGGCATATCTGAAAAGCACGAAGGATGGCGGTTTTGAAACTTCGGCAAAATATCTCGCTGAAAAACAGACTCCCGAGGCAGGCACTTGGCTCCTGGCCGAGCTGATCCTGGCCGATAACTCGCTTTACCCGGAAAAGGGTCGAATTATTTTCGTGGACCGCGAGTTCAGTTCCACCACAGGCACCTTGAAGGTAAAAGTCGAATTCCCGAATCCGAACGGCTACCTCAGACCCAATCAATTCGCGCAAGTCAGGCTTCCTTACAGGCTCCTTACCAATGCGTTCGTGATTCCTCAATCCGCCATTATGCAGTTACAAAGCAAGGCCATGGCCTACGTGGTAGACCAGGAGAACAAGGTGCAAATGCGCTCCCTCCAAATCGCTCTTTTGGATGATAACCAGGCCATCGTCGAAGGCGGCTTAAACCCCGGAGAGAAGTTGGTCGTCAAAGGGCTTTTGAAGCTCCGCAACGGAATCACGGTCACCCCCATGACTGCAGAGGAAAGTGCAGCCCTCTCTCAAAAAATAAAGGCTAATTCGGCTCAATGAGTGCAATCCGCCTGAGAGACAATCTTGCTCTATGCTGCAACTGCCGTCCATCACACAAACAATTAATCTGAATTAGATTATGGCAAAATTTTTCATCTTCCGCCCTGTTTTCGCCATGGCGCTCTCCATCGTGATCCTGATCGCAGGTCTGGTGAGTCTGAGCCGTTTGCCAGTGGCGCAATTCCCCAATATCGTCCCGCCCACCGTCCAGGTCATGGCTGTTTACCCGGGCGCCAATGCCCGCGTCATTGAGGATACGGTGGCACGCCCCATCGAAGAACAGATGAACGGCGTCGAGGGAATGATCTACATGTATTCCTCCAACACGGATGACGGTGTCATGATTCTGAACGTGGTTTTCGCTACGGGCAAGGACCTGGATATCGCGGCGGTGGATGTCCAAAACAGAGTCTCTCAGGCGCAGTCCTTTCTCCCCAACGAAGTCATCCAGCAGGGTATTACCGTTACCAAGCAATCTCCCAACATCCTTTTGGTTACGGCTCTTTATGCGGAAGACGAGAAGGAATACGATTCGGTCTTTCTCAATAACTACGCCTATCTGAGCATTCTCACCGAGCTCCAGCGCGTCGAGGGCGTTGGAAGCGTTTCACTTTTCACCTCTCAGGATTACGCGATGCGCTACTGGCTAAACCCCAATAAAATGGCACAACTCGGGGTGGATGCCAGCGAGTTTTACGCGGCCGTCTCAGAGCAAAACCGTGAGGCTGCCAGCGGCCAGGTAGGGTACCCGCCCACGACAGCCGGCACGCCGTTTTCCAAGACGGTCAAACTCAAAGGCCGACTGGTTGAGCCCGATGAATTCGCCAACGTCATTATCCGCGCCCAGAGCGACGGCTCGATGCTCCGCGCCAGAGACATTGCGGAAGTTGAACTGGGAAGCCGCGTCTATAAATCCACCGGACGATACAACCGGACCCCGGCTGCTTTAATGGCCGTCTATCAGCTGCCCGATGCCAATGGTCTGGATACCGCTGAAAGAGTGAGAAAACGGCTTGCAGAGCTGGAACTCAATTTTCCGCCCGGCATCAAGAGCTCAACCTTTTATGACAGCACCAAGTTCATTGACACCTCCATTGAAGAGACGCTGCATACACTCCTGGAGGCGTTCGTGCTGGTCTTTTTCGTCGTATTCATCTTCCTGGGTAATTTCCGGGCTACGATTATCCCGATTATCGCCGTGCCCATCGCCATTGTGGGAACTCTGGCCGTCTTCGTGCCGCTGGGCTTCGGCATCAACACGATGACCATGTTCGCCATGGTGCTGGCTATCGGCATCGTGGTGGATGACGCCATCGTGGTAGTTGAAGCCGTGGAGTACCATTTGGCAAGGGGTAAAAACTCCCTGCAAGCGACACTGGACGCCATGGACGATGTCTCCAACGCCGTGATCGGAGTCGCCCTGGTGCTGGTCTCAGTCTTCATTCCCGTGGCTTTCCTGGGCGGCATCACCGGTATGCTCTATCAGCAGTTCGCCATCACTCTGGCCGTCTCTGTGCTTATTTCCGCATTTGTGGCTCTGAGTCTGACACCTGCCCTGTGCGTAATCTTTTTGCGTCCGCGCAAAGAGGGAAGCAAGAGCCCTCTGGCCATATTCTCCCGCTGGTTTGATCGTGTCTTTGAGAAAGTCACCCACGGCTACCAGCATCTATCCTCCATCCTGATACGCAGAACACTCATATGCCTGATTCTCCTGGGCGCCATCTACTTCGGCGCCGGGCACCTGGCACAGATTATCCCTACTTCTTTTGTTCCCTCCGAAGATCAGGGCGTCATCTTTGGCGTGGGGATATTGCCACCGGGTTCCAGCCTGGAGCGAACCGAGGAGTATATGAAAAAGGTGGAAGATTACCTCGTCTCTCTACCGGAGGTCGAAGGTGTGGCGACTATTAACGGTCTAAACCTTTTCCAGATATCCTACGGAACCTATTATGGCTCGGTCATCGTGACGCTGAAGGACTGGAAATATCGAACCCGCCCCGAACAAAAAGTCGACTATTTGATCGCAAAAATAACGAGAGAAATCAGCCAAATCCCGGATGCCATCTTCTCCGCCGGCGGAGCTCCGGCCATTTCAGGCATGGGAACGGTGGATGGAGTTCAGTTTGAACTACAGGATCGAAAGGGCTTAACGCCGGAAGACCTGGAAGCGGTCACGCGGGATTACACCGCAAAACTCAAGGAACGCAGTGACGTGATTGGCTCCTCCTTCACCTTCTACAACACTCAGGTGCCGCAAGTCTTCGTCAACCTGGACCGCGATAAACTCAAAAAACTGCAGGTGCCCGTAGACCGCCTCTACACCGCATTGCAGGTGTATCTGGGAAGCGCTTACGTGAATCAATTCACCCGCTTTGCCCGCAACTTCCAGATCTACCTGCAGGCTCAGCCTCAATTCCGAATGAATGAATCGGATATCAATAACATTTACGTGAAAAGCGATCTGGGGGAAATGGTTCCCATGAGCACCCTGGCCACCACTGTCGCCACCAATGGGGCCGATAACCTGACGCATTTCAACATGTACCGGACTGCGGAAATACAGGCACGGGGTCTGCCGGGAGTCAGCTCCGGGGTTCTGATTAATACGATGGAGGAGGTGGCCAAAGAGAGTTTACCTGATGGCTTCAGCTATCAATGGACCAACATTGCCTACCAACAGAAACAGACCACTGCTGCTCAACAAATCATGATTTTCCTCCTGGCCCTGGTATTCGTTTTCCTGGTATTGGCTGCTCTATATGAAAGCTGGGCCGTTCCCTTTGCCGTGATTTTCGGGCTGGGGATAGGCGTTTTCGGTGCCTTCCTCGGAATTCTGCTGCGAGGTTTGCCCAACGATGTTTACTTCCAGATCGGACTGATCATGCTTTTGGGTCTGGCGGCTAAAAATGCGATCCTGATTGTGGAGTATGCCAAAGTGCGCCGCGATAGAAAAATGCCCATCGTCGATGCAGCCATTGAGGCGGCCGGGTTGCGTTTTCGGCCGATTCTCATGACCTCTTTCGCCTTTTTATTCGGCGTCCTGCCGTTGGTCTTTGCCTCGGGTGCAGGCGCCGCCAGCCGCCAATCTTTGGGAACAACTGTTTTCTTCGGTATGACTATGGCGACCGTTCTGGGTATCTTCTTCATTCCGGCCCTCTATACCATCATCCAGAAAATTGCAGAAAAGGTTGCTCCTCCCGCAGCGGATAACCCCGCCAAAACCAAAGAGATAGATACCCGCGCAAAAAATACAACCGATGAATAAAGGCTAATTTTTGCCATTCATTATCGTCTGCTTCTTGTAACTCGTTTCAGTCGAGCTTATTGTGCTGTTGAAGTCCGACATGGGAGTGTTATCGGCAAATCCAATTGAAACCGGAACACAATGAAAAAGAAAAATAGTTTGCCTCTCCCCTTCTTGTTGGTTGAATAATTGCTTCATACTTGCTATCGTCTGCTAGTACGGCAAGATGCTTTAATTGAAAAGTGATCAGATTGAAATGAAAAAAAATTTCTGTTTATCGGCGGTTATAACTGTTTTGGGAGCGGCGTTCCTGTTGACTTTCTGCTTCCCATCAAAACTTGAAGCCGGCGTGAGAATCAACGAATTTGTGGCTTCCAATAGTGAGGGCTTAAAAGACTCGGGCGGAATTGCGGCCGACTGGATCGAAATCTTCAATGACAGTGAGGGTTCGATCGATATCGGTGGATGCTATCTCACCGACAGCGACAGCAACCTCACCCGTTGGCAATTTCCCAGCCCCACCAACATCGCCGCTCAAGGCTACCTGATCGTCTTTGCGGACGGCACACTTACACCTCCGGTTTCCGGTAAAGAGCTTCACGCCAATTTCAGCCTGAGTAAAGATGGCGAATACCTTGCCCTGGTCGATCGGGACGGGAGCACGATTCTTCACGAATACGCAGGAAATTTTCCGGTCCAATATTCGGATATTTCATATGGTGTTTCCCAGAACGTTCTTGAGTTCGTAAATCCCGAAACGCCTCTGCAATGGAAAGTACCCTCACAGTCGGGTACTTCTTCCTCGGGCACTGGCAGCGGCGGAGTCGGCTTCACCCAGACCGAAGGCAGCGGCGGTTTCACGGTCTCCTATTGGGCGTTGAATGTGGAGAGCATCAACAGCGTTGCAGAGGCCGAAACCTATATCAAAAATGAGTCCTATTGGCTTACCGATACCACCTATCCCGTCATGGGTGTTTATGAGACCATTAACTTTGCCGATAGCTCTTCTCCGGGACACTATGCTCCCGATAATCCTTTTCCCACCCACGCTTCGACCGCGGTGGACAAAAACAATTTCGTACTGGTGATCCAAGCCAACATCTTCATTCCCAAAGCAGGGATGTGGACTTTTGGCAGCATGAGCGATGACGGCTTCCACCTCAGGATTACGGGCAACGGCGCCAATTTTGTCTGCGAATTTCCCACTTCTCGCGCCATGGCTGATACTTTAGCCTCGTTCAATTTCCGTCAACCGGGCGTTTATAGCGCCAGGATGATCTACTACGAATCCGGCGGCGGAGCCGGAGTGGAACTCTATGCCGCAGAAGGCAGTTACGACGCCTGGAATAGCAACTTCCGGATGGTGGGTGACATAGCTCAGGGAGGCATCTCCACCGCCGGCGCAATTGCACCCTTTATCGAGACCGATGTGCAGGCTGCGATGAAAGACGTCAACACGCGCATTGATCTGGAATATCCTTTTGTGGTGGATAAAGCACCCGCAGCGGACACTACTCTTACTTTCAAAATTCGCTACACCGACGGCTTTGTCGCCATGTTAAATGGTGACTTTATCGCATCAGCCAACAAACCCGCTACTCTGCCCTGGAATGCGGCCGCAACTCTGAGCAGACCCATTGAACAGGTTCTCGTATGGGATGAATTCTCGGTGGATACACAACTTCTTAAGGAGGGTGAAAATATCCTCAAAATTATCGGTCTGAACCACACCGTCCAAGACCCCGAGTTTTTAATCCAGCCTTTATTGACTCTGGTGGATAACTCTGAACTCTATCTGCGCTATTTCAAAACACCCTCGCCCGGAGCCGCGAATGGTAAAGGATTCCTGGGAGCCACAGCACCGGTACTATTCAGCCAACCCAGAGGATATTGCGATGCGCCTTTTGTTCTGGAGATGAGCTGTACCGAGAGCGATGCACAAATCCGCTATACGCTTGATGGCTCAGAGCCAACCGAAACAACCGGCCATGCTTACACGGCTCCGATCACGATTAATAAAACAACCGTTCTGCGGGCCTTTTCATACAAGCCCTCTCACCTGCCCTCGGAGATCAACTCCTGCTCCTGGATTTTCCTGGAAGATGTCCTGACTCAGTCTTCGGCTCCGCCGGAAAATTGGCCTACTTCAGGTCAGGTCAATAGCCACGTGATGCACTACGGAATGAACCCGGGAGTCACCGCTTCACCGCTCTACGCCGATAGAATCCGACAGGGCTTTAAAGATATCCAGACTATCTCCATCCTGACAGATCTGGATAACCTCTTTGACCCGCAGATGGGAATTTATGTGAACCCCTGGAATTCTGGCGACAGCTGGGAACGTCCGGCCTCGGTCGAGCTGATTGATCCATCCGGCGGCGAAGAATTCCATATCAATGCGGGTTTGCGTATCCGTGGGGCAGCCAGCCGTACCAGCGGTAACCCCAAACATTCTTTCAGGCTCTTCTTCCGTAGCAAATACGGAGAGAGCAAGCTCCTATTCCCGCTCTTCGGCAAAGAGGGCGCCAGCGAATTTGATAAAGTGGACCTCCGCACCGAGCAGAACCACTCCTGGCACCGTGAGGCACCTTCCACCTACACAGCCGTGCGCGAAGTCTTCTCTCGGGATACGCAGCGCGATGCCGGCACCATCTATTCACGCAGCCGCTACTATCACCTTTTCCTCAACGGCCTTTACTGGGGCCTCTACATGACCCAGGAACGGGTGGATTCGGATTTCGCAGTAACCTATATGGGCGGTGAAGTTGAAGACTGGGATACCATCAAGACTGATTCAAGCAGCAACCGCGCGACAGTTGCCGGAGACGGTAACATGGACGCCTGGCAGAGCCTCTACAATATCACGCAGCTGGGCTACGGCGCCGGCAAAGAGGCCAATTATTACCGTGTACGCGGCCTCAATCCCGACGGCAGCCGCAACACCAATTATCCCGTCCTTCTGGACCAGGATAACTTGATCAAGTACATGATCAACGCTTACTATGTTGGCGACCCCGATAACCCTCGCTCACTCTTTATCAACGCCCCGAACAATCTCTTTGCCCTCTATAACCGGGTCAATCCCGATGGTTTCAAATGGTTCCGCCATGATGCCGAGCACAGCCTGGCAGCCAACCGGGGAGACTGGGGTCTCACAATGGACTACACCGCGGCCGGCGGGGGGTATGCCGGCAATTACGGTCAGTTTGAACCGATGGTGCTCCATCTGGCACTCTGTGAAAATGAAGAATATAGATTGCGTTTTGGCGATATCGTTCAGGAGCAATTTTTCAACGGGGGCATCCTGACTCCGGAGAAATGTATCGAGCGCTATCAATCCCGCATGGATGAAATCGACCTGGCCGTTATCGGTGAGAGCGCCCGCTGGGGCTCCGCCATGGGAGGACTTCGCACTCGCGACGTGGATTGGATCAATGAAAACAACTACATGCTCAAGACCTATTTTCCGCAGAGAACAGCCATTGTCCTGCAGCAATTCAAGAACCGGGGATGGTTCCCCAATATCCCGGCGCCCACCTCCACGCTCGTCTCGGGAATGTGCGATCCGGGCCAGGAAATCACTTTAAATGCGGATAGCCCCTTCTATTACACCCTGGATGGGAGCGACCCCAGACTGGCTGACGGGAGCATCAACCCCAATGCGATTCTCGTTTTCGGCACCGGCGAAGATCCTGTCACGCCGACGGAACCTCAAACGCTGATCGGGAAAAAATCCAACTGGAAATATTACGACAAAGGTGCCACGCCTCTGAGCCAGGGCATTATTAACTGGAGAAGCATTACCTATAATGATTCGGATTGGGGTGAAGGCCCGGGCCGTCTGGGCTTTGGCTCCAGCTCCGATGTCGGCACCATTACCACCCGAGTCACCGGGGAAGGTGTTTATGTTAACACCACCTATTTCCGCCGCCAGTTCACCCTGGATTCTCTGGATGGAATTACGGGGCTCAAGCTTTCTCTCAACCGGGATGATGGCGCCGTGATTTATCTCAACGGAGTCGAAATCCTGCGCAGCAATATGGCCGATGGCTCGGTCAACTTCTCCACCTTGGCCGAATCGGTGGTCGACGCCACAACCGACGCTGTCTATTTCGACTACTTGCTCTCCTCTCAACGGCTGCGCAAAGGCATCAACGTGATCGCCGCAGAGGTTCACCAGTGCAACGCTCAAAGCTCTGATTTATATTTTGACCTGGAGCTTTCTACAACTGTGGAAGAAACACCGCCAGGCGGAGCTTCTACCACGAAGATCGAGATCGACCGGAGTACTCTCCTGAACATGCGCACCTACCAGGAGGGAGTCTGGAGCGCTCTGAGCCAATTCGATTATCTGGTTCGCCAGGATTACTCCGCGCTTCGCGTCAGTGAGCTGATGTACTCGCCCATTTTTGAGGATGAGGGCGCCGGCAATTATGACGATTACGCCTGGCTGGAAATCTGCAATACCAGCGATCA
>CAZSTC010000053.1:3148-13771 GCA_964609795.1 uncultured Verrucomicrobiota bacterium | reverse complement strand
GGGAGAATTTGGCTTAGATGAGGTAGGTCTTTTTCTATAAAGACTGTGGAAAGTGGGGTCCCGTAGCTCAAATGGATAGAGCAGCGGTTTCCTAAACCGTAGATCGGGGTTCAATTCCCTGCGGGGCTGCCACTTTTTCTTCTTTTTTCGGATACTGCGCCTGAGCGGATAGCCTTTTCAGGGGTGTTTGGAAGTCTTTGAAAGCGTTATTGCAAAGAGGGTGTTTTGCCGTTATATTGTGGGTCGGATTGGTGAGTCTTCGAATGATTGCCTCCGGCAAATAGATACCATGGATTTTTTATATTCAAGTTTGGAACTTCTCTACGTGGTGATTGGAGTGTTGTTGCTTTTCGGAGCGGCCGTCTTCGTGCACGAGTTCGGGCACTTCTGGGTAGCGCTCAAATGCGGAATGAAGGTGGAGGAATTCGCCATCGGCTTTGGTCCGAAGATCAAGAGCTGGAAGCGCAACGGCATCGAGTATTCGATTCGCTGGATACCGGCCGGCGGCTTTGTCCGGCTGCCGCAGATGGTGACCAGTGAAGCGCTGGAGGGTGCCAGCGAGGAGCCCTGCCCGCCGGCAGCTCCCTGGAAACGGATACTGACGGCCTTCGCGGGTCCGTCCATGAACATGGTATTTGCCTTCGTTCTGGCTATTGTGATTTATTTTGTCGGGTTGCCCTATTTGATCAATCCGCCTGTGATCGGCTACGTGGACCCGGCCTCCGAGGAATACCAGATGGGTATTCGCTACGAGGATGAAATCGTGATGGTCGGCGACAAAAAGGTCCGCTCCTGGGAAGAGGTTCATGAAGCGTGCATTCTTTCGCGCTCAAGCGAGCTGCCTTTCGTGATGAAGCGCGGGGATACTCTCTTTACCAACCAACTCAAGCTCTCGGTTGACGCTAATATCGCGGAGCTCTCGGGCATGACCTGGAAGCTGCCCAACCTGGGCGGCAAGGATTTGCCGGTGGCCCAGAAGGTGACGCCCGATGGCCCCGGAGACCTGGCCGGAATGAAGGATGGCGACCATATTACCAGCTTTAACGGGATGCCGATTCTGGGCAGGGAACACCTGATCAAGATGATCTCGGGCAGTCCGGGTAAAGAGGTCCAGTTGGCGGTCTCGCGTCCGCTACCCGAAGGCGGGATGACGAATCTCACGCTCAGCGTCACGCCGGCGGATTTGGGAGGTACGGGAAGAATTTCGGTTTATTTGACGACGGAAGGCAAAATGACCTATGCCGTGCAGTACCCGGGGCCGTTGCCCTGGGAGAATGTCAGCGGCGTTCTGGTGAGGACCTACGATACGATCGGCGCTCTCTTTCACTCCAAGGAAACAGGGGTAGGGGTCAAGGACCTCAGCGGTCCTCCGGGGATTCTGGCGATGCTGGCTACTTACGTGAAGGGTGATTACCGTCTGGCGCTCAATTTCATGGTCCTGCTCAACGTCAGCTTGGCGATATTGAACCTCTTGCCGATACCGGTTCTGGATGGCGGCCACATCGTGATGTCCGCTTATGAATGGGTGACGCGCCGCTCGGTCAGTGTCAAATTCCTCGAGTACGTGAACACGGCGTTTGCGTTCCTCCTGATCGGCTTCATGATCTTCGTCTCTTACAACGACATCAAGAAGTTTTCCCTCTTCACGGGGATGTATAAGCAGGATTTCGAGTTTGAAGAGACGAGTTCCCCGGACGGTAAATAGCCGTCAGACAGCATGAGCTTCAGTCAGTCACTTTACTATTACCAACGCCGGCCTACCCGCGAAGTGGTGGTGGGCAATCCCGAAGAGGGCGGCGTCATTATTGGAGCAGATCAGCCGGTCGTGGTTCAGTCGATGCTGACCAGTAAGACGGCCGATACGGAAAGCTGCGTGAGGGAGATTCTCGAGCTCGAACAAGTCGGCTGCCAACTGGTTCGCCTGACAGCGCCGACTTTGAAAGACGCGCAGAATCTGGGCGTCATTGTCGAGCGTCTTCGCGCCCGGGGAAGCAAGGTCCCGCTGGTGGCGGATATACATTTTATCCCGGAAGCGGCGATCGAGGCCGCACGCTGGGTGGAGAAAATCCGGATTAATCCGGGCAATTACGCCGATTCAGCAAGCTGGGATCCGCAAATGAGCACGCCCGAAATGTACGAGGCGGCCCTGAAGCGGGTGGAAGAGAAATTTCTGCCGCTTCTGGAGATTTGCAAAAAGCTCGGCCGCGCGATGCGTATCGGCTCCAACCACGGTTCCCTGAGCCAGCGGATCATGGGCCGCTATGGCGATACACCGCTGGGAATGGTGGAGGCAGCGCTGGAATATGCCCGGATCGCCCGCAAGCATGGGTTCCATAATTTCCTCTTTTCCATGAAGGCCAGCAGTCCCAAGGTGACGATTGAAGCCTACAGACTGCTTGCTCAAAAACTTTCTGAGGAAGGTCCCGATTGCAATTACCCCTTCCATTTGGGTGTGACCGAGGCCGGTCAGGGAGCCGATGGCCGCATCAAGAGTGCGGTCGGGATTGGTGCGCTCCTGGTCGACGGCCTGGGCGAAACCATCCGCGTCTCGTTATCGGAGGATAGCGTTCATGAAATCCCGGTCTGCCGTTCTCTCTTGAGCTCCATGCCGGAGATTTTCAGCGGAGACCCTGCCCCGGAGTTGCCGCCTGCCTGGAATCCTTTTTCTTATGAACGGCGTCCGAGCGAAGAGATCCTTTACGGGGGAATTCCCCTGGGAGGGATGCAGCCGGTGCGGGTACTGGTCACCCCGGAACAAAGTGAAGGGGCCGACCGCAAACTCCTGGCTCAGAAACGGGCCTATTGCGAGGCCGATTACTCACTCCATAGCTGTGTGGAAATCGAGGTTTCGGAGTCTCTGCCCGTGATCGCGCCCGGCAAGCTGGTGACGATTGCCGATGGCACTTCCGTGCCGGTTGTTTTCGCTTTTCGCTGGCTGGCAGCGGCACTCAAGGCGGCCGGTTTGAAGAATCCGATTCTTCTCAAAGATACTTTTAAACCCGAAGAGGGCGATCGGCCCGGAAAATTGGTGCTGAAATCTTCCGCTCTCCTGGGCTCTCTGCTCTGCGACGGCATCGGCGACTGCGTGCTGGTGCGCCGCGAAAAAAATCCCACTGAGGCGGTGATGCTGGCATGGAATATCCTGCAGGCCTCCGGCTCACGCTCTTTCAAGACCGAATATATTTCCTGCCCTTCCTGCGGGCGCACTCTCTTTGATATTCAGAAGGTGATCGCCCGGATTAGCGAGCGGACCAGCCACTTGAGCAGCGTCAAGATCGGCATCATGGGCTGCATCGTCAATGGACCCGGAGAAATGGCGGATGCGGATTTCGGCTACGTGGGAGGAGCCCCTGGGAAGATTACCCTCTACGTCGGCAAAACCCCCGTGAAGCGCAATATTCCGGAAGAAGAAGCGGTAGATGCCCTGGTCGAGCTGATCAAAGAGCACGGCCGCTGGGAAGAACCACCGTCTTCTTAGAGGATTTAGAGAATTTTAAAAAAGGAGAGGGCTTATTTCAGTCCTTTAGTGGTCCCACTCGATAATGCGGACCCCGTCGCCGATATTCCGGATAACGGTTTCCTTGACCTCCCGACGGTGAGAGCAGGACGTCTTGCCGGGGTGACCTTCGGGGGAACGTGAGGCGAAAACAATCGCCTGAGCTCCGCGCTCGACTAAAATTTTGGCCCGAGGAACCGCCTGTTTGCCGGGGCAGCCGCCGCAACTGAAAAAACCGATGATTTCGACCGAGCCCTTCTCTCCGGCGGATTTATCCCTGGCGTCGATTTTAAGATCGTCCGCACACGGGCATCCGCATATATCCGCGGTTTTTTGGCATCTGATAATTCCTATTTTCATTCTAGTCTTTTCCTGTTTGCAGGGGCAGAGGCTCCTCTGGCTTAACGCATAGAGCCGGCTTTGAGGGTAGTCTCCCCAAAGCCCGGGGTCAATCCTTAAGCGACGGCCCTATTGCTGAAAAGGTTCGGGCTTCCGATAGAGGTCCAGAATGCAATTCATCGGGATATTGAGCTCTTGGGAGTTATTACCCACGCAGGCCAGCACGGGGACCCCGGTGACCTCTTCGATCACTTTGCGGTTATCCTTATGCAGGATGCTTCCCTCCTGGTAGTTGTCGAGGATAATGCCCCGGATATCGATCTTTCTGCTGCGGGCATGTTCGACGGAGAGAATCGTACTGTTCAGGGTTCCCAGGGCAGCCGATGAAACCAACAAGACGCCCAGGCCCAGTGCATGGATCAGATCGGTCTGGAACCAGTTTTCTTTGTCATCGCGCCGGAAGGGGCAGAAAAGTCCTCCGTAGCCATCCACGGTGAGATACTCATGGCTTCTGAGCGCTTTTTCGAAATCCTTTTTGATCGTCTCTATCTCAATGGGCGGACCCTCGATCCGGGAAGCCAGGTGAGGAGGCACAGCCGACTGGAAGAGGTAGGTGCTCATGCTGTTGGGGTCTTCATAGAGACCGCATTCTTTGGAAACCCGGAGGGGATCGCCCGCAACCAGGCGCCCATCTAGATTGACCGCGCCGATCTGAACCGGCTTATAGTAGCCGGCCTTCAATCCGCCCTGCATTAACTTTTTTATCAGGAGCGCCGAGATGTAGGTTTTGCCCACGCTCAGGCCGGTCCCGGCGATAAATATGCTTTTACTCATGGTGTTTTAGTTTCGAAACCCAGTTCTGAAAGAGTTTTCAGGTCGTCTTCGATATCTATTCCGCAGGTGGTCAGGAGATTGCCCGAAATGGCGGCATTGGCTCCCGATTGAAAGATGCTGCGGCCGTGATCGGCCAGGAGACTGCGGCCGCCGGCCAGACAGATCGTCGCCTGAGGGAGGGTAAAACGGAAAAGGGCAACCGTGCGGCGAATTTCTTCAAGCGGCAGCGGTGGATTATGTTCCAGCGGCGTGCCCGGAATCGGGTTCAGGATATTGACCGGAATATAAAGAACGCCTTGCCGCCTCAGTTCCAGGGCTAAATCGAGCCGATCCTCCATCGATTCACCCAGGCCGATAATCCCGCCGGAGCAGATTTCCAGCCCGGTTTGGCGCAGGGCCTCCATGACCCGGATTTTATCGTCATAGGAGTGGGTCGTGCAGACCTGTGGAAAAAAGCGCCGCGAAGTCTCCAGATTATTATGGTAGCGGGTGAGCCCGGCCTCTTTGAGGCGGTGGAGCTGGCTCGGGGTGAGGAGCCCGAGCGATGCGCACAGACCGATAGAACTCTGCCGGCGGATCTGGCGAAAAACGTTGCAGAGGCGCTCCACCTCTTCCTCGGTCAGCCCGCGGCCGGAAGTCACCACTGAAAAGCGCTCGGCACCCTGCCGTGCATTTTCCAAAGCTTCCTCGAGAATTTCAGATTCGGCCTTCAGGGGATAGGAATCCACCCGGGTCCGGTAATGGAGCGATTGGGCACAGTATTTGCAGTTCTCGGTGCAGGCGCCGCTTTTCGCATTGAGGACGGTGCAGATATGGAATGCCTTGCCGCAGAAGTGTTCCCTCAGCTCTTCGGCTGCACGGCAAAGTTCCTCCAGATCGGCAGAAAACAGTTCCAGAAGCTCCTCCCGCAGAGCTGAGCCTCCTGCCATTATTTTATTCTTCAGCTCTCTGACCATTTTTTTAGAGGGTATTCTGCCGATCTTTTTTAAGAGAGCTCCAGCATCCGTTCAATGGGTGCCCGAGCCTTGGCCATAATTTCGGCCGGAAGCTGGATTTGCGGCTTCATTTTGTTAAAAGCGCTGATCATCTTATCGAGCGTATTCTTCATCATGTGCTTACACTGGGGCTGGAAGCCCTTGATCGGCAGCGGGTAAAACGTCTTGCCGGGTAACTCCTTGCGAAGCCGGTGGATGATATTGACCTCGGTCACGATAATGAATTCCTTTGCCGGCTGAGTGCGGCAATAGGTGATCATCTTCTCGGTGGAGCAGACCTCATCGGCGGCTCGGCGGACCGGAGCGGTGCACTCGGGATGTGCAACCACCTTGGCCCCGGGATGTTTTATCTTTTCTTCGGCAATGGCTTCGGCCGTAAATTGGGTATGAACGTAACAATAGCCCGGCCAGAGAAGCATCTCGCGTCCGGTCTTCTCCATGACCCAGGAGCCGAGGTTCTGATCGGGTGTGAAGAGAATCGGACGATCCTTTGGACTGGCCGCAACGATTCTATCCGCATTGCCGCTGGTGCAGATTACGTCCGAGAGCGTCTTCACCTCGGAGGAGCAGTTGATGTAGGAGACGACATAGAGCTCCGGGTGCTTCTCCTTCAATTTTCTCAGCTCTTCAGCCGGGCAGCATTCTTCCAGACAGCAACCGGCATTGGCGTCGGGCAGGATAACGGTGCGGTCCGGGTTCAGGATTTTTGCGGTTTCGGCCATGAAATTGACCCCGCAGAAGAGGATGACTTTGGCATCGGTTTTAGCGGCCTCGCGCGAGAGACCGAGGGAATCTCCCACATAGTCGGCAACATCCTGAATTTCTTTAATTTGATAATTGTGAGCCAGGATAATCGCCTGATGTTTCTCTTTGAAACGGCGGATTTCTGCCTGCCGCTCCGCGATCCACTCCGTAGAAAAGGAAGGGGCCGGTATTTCGATTTGAAAAGGATTTGCGCATTCGCAGTAGCCGACGTTCTTGCAGTGTCGAACGAGAAAATCAGGAATCTCAATATCCATAGACCGAACAATAGCAGAAGGTACGCCGCTCTTCAAGGAAGAGTAGGGGCTCTGCGGCTGCCGGGGTCAAGAGGTTTTTTCGGAAGATAAGACAGTTTTTAGGGGTATATAAGTTACTGGAAATCAATTTAATCTCAAAAGTTTAAAGAATAATTATTCTGAGCCGCTCTTGAAAGAGATTCTGTATTTTAGCATTTATATGTGGGCGGAATTTTGGCAGAATTGCAGGGGCCAATGCGCTATTTTTGGAAATTTCATGACTTTGAGCCAGTTGCAGTTGAGGAGCTCGCCGCCCGGTTGGGAGTGAGCCCCTTGATGGCGCGTTGTCTTTGGAACCGGCGGGTGAGGACAGCTGAAGAGGCGGAGAGCTTTCTCGAACCTTTTTTAAAAAAGCTGGGTGATCCGTTTCTGATTCCCGATATGGAAAAGGCGGTCACGCGTCTGCTCCTGGCAAAGGAACTTGGGGAACCAGTCACGATTTTTGGTGATTACGATGCAGATGGGATTACCGCCGCGGCTATCTTAAGCGAATTTTTCTCGGTACTGGGCTGGAATTTCCAGGGCAGCTACCTGCCTATCCGGATGGAGGAGGGCTACGGGCTTTCGGAAGAGGGGATCGATCACTGTCTGAAGAGCTACCCGGAGACGCGTGTGCTCCTGGCCGTAGATTGCGGCTCCACTTCTTCCAAGGGGATTGAGCGTCTTCAGAGGGGAGGTCTCGATGTTATCGTTCTTGACCATCATCAGATAGACCATGCGGAGAGGCCCAATCCTTATGCGTTGGTCAATCCGCGCAATATCCCGGAGGGAGAGCCGCCGCAGCGACAACTCAAAGAGCTGCAAGCGCTCTGCTCGGCCGGTCTGGCCTTCAAGCTGGCCCATGCGATTTTGAAGAAAGGCCGCCTCGCCAATGAGGAATGGGCCGAAAAATTTGACCTCAAGGAGGTTCTGGACCTGGTCGCGCTGGGCACCATTGCCGATCTCGTCAAGCTCAAGGGAGAGAACCGGATTTTCGTGGCGCACGGCCTGAAGAGAATCGCCCAGACCCGACGCCTGGGGCTGCAGGAGCTTTTGAATTCGAGCCGTCGCCGGGTGGTTTCGGTGGATGACGTCTCTTTCTACCTGGCTCCCCGGCTCAATGCGGCCGGGCGCCTGGAGGATGCTCAGGTGGCGCTGGAGCTCCTGACGACTCCGGACCCGGGGCAGGCCGTGTGCCTGGCACAGCAATTGGAGCAGGTGAACCAGGATCGTAAAGGCTTGCAGAATCGAATCGCCGAAGAGGTGATCAGCCGGGTGAAGCGGAATTTCAACCCGGAAAAAGATTTTGTGATTGTGGAGGGGAGCTTTGATTGGCACATTGGCGTTATTGGGATCGCTGCGGCCCAGGTGGCCAAGCAATTCCGTCGGCCGGTGGTCATCCTGGGCGGCAACGGCCAGAATTGGCGCGGCTCCTGCCGGAGTGTGGATGGTTTCGATATGGCTGAGGCACTGCGGCAGTGTGAGGGGCTGCTTCTGAACCACGGAGGCCACTCGATGGCCGCCGGGGTGGAGCTCGAGCTCAATCAGTTGGAGAGCTTCCGCCAATGCCTGAACCAGGTGGCCCTGAAAGCCCTGGGTTCTAAGGTCATTAAGCCGAATTTGCTCTTGGATGCGGAGGTGAAGTTCTGCCAGATTACCCCCGAGAATCTCAAAGAGCTCTTCCGGCTGGCACCCTTCGGGATGGGCAATCCCTCTCTGACTTTTGCCGTTCGCGGTGCACGGATGGCGCGGCCCTGGCGGAAATTCGGGCAGATGCAGCGGCACCTGAAATTATTTTTGAATGATGGCAGTGCGGAAACCGTCGAAGGGGTGATCTGGAATTTTGAGGAGCCGCTTCCGGAGTTTGGTTCTTTTCTGGATATTGCTTTCGAGCCGACGCTCGATAACTTCAGCGGCCAGGAAGTCGTCCGGCTCAAAATACTGGATTGGAAACAGAGCGAGGATTAAACCTCGGCATCCCCTGTTGAACGATAAACCGATATTGACCCAACAAATACTTTTAAGAGAGCATGCTCAAATGGATCAGTAAACTGTTAGCCAAAACGGCCGACTGGACAATGCTTTATCCCAAGCGTATTGTCGTCGCCCAGCTTCTCCTGGCCGTGGTCTCGATCTGGTACACGGTCGAGTACCTCCAGTTCAGCACCAACCGCAATGAGCTGGTGGGCGAGGACCAGAAGTATCACAAGATTTTCCTCAAGTATCAGGAGGAATTCCCGAACCAGGATGACATCGTGGTCGTCGTGGAGAGCGACAGCTTCGACCGCAACCGGATGTTCGTGGAGCTCCTGGGCGCACGGCTGGAGGCCGAAACCAATCTCTTCACCGACGTTTTCTATAAAGGAGACATGAAAATGATGGGCAATAAGGCCCTGCTTTTCTCCGATGAAAGCATGTTGGTGGATCTGGAGGCCGAGCTCAAAAACTATGCGCCTTTCATTCAGGATTTTGTCGGCATTACCAATCTGGTCGATCTCTTCAATTATGTGAATGACCGCTTCATGCGGGCTCAGAAGGCCGAGACTCAGGAGAACCTGGATATGATCAATACGCTGCCCGCCCTGGAGCGAATCCTCGGCGGAGCCCACGGCGCGGTTACCAAGCCCGGAGTCCCCATGTCGCCCGGTCTGGCAACTCTCTTCGGAAGCGGAGAAGAGGCCGAGAGGCAGCAATATATCACGTTCGGCGACGGGAAAATGTACCTGGTCAATCTGCATATCGTTTCGAGCGAAGTGGCGCCAGAGGCCGTGAGCCGGCTGCGCTATCTGGTCGAAGATGTCAAAATGCTGGTGGGAGGGGTAAACGTCGGCATCACAGGCGAACCGATTCTGGAGTTTGACGAGATGCAGCAGAGCCAGAAGGATACGACTCTCTCGAGTATCGTTTCTTTGGTCCTCTGTCTTTTCATCTTCTGCTATGGATACCGGGAGTGGCATCGGCCTGTTGTGGCTACGTTCTGCCTGCTCCTGGGGTTGATCTTTACGATGGGCTGGACCACGCTGGTCGTTGGCCGCCTGAATCTCCTCACCATTACTTTCCTGCCGATGCTGATTGGCTTGGGAATCGATTTCGGCGTCCACCTGGTCAGCCGCTTTGAGGAAGAGCTGGGTAAAGGACGGCGTCCCTCCAAAGCGATTCATATTTCGCTGGTCAATACCGGGCTCGGGATTTTCACCGGAGGAATCGCAACGGCCGGAGCCTTCCTGGCAATGGGGCTGGGCAAATTCCAGGGCGTTAAAGAAATGGGCATTATTAGCGGCGGCGGGCTCATTATCTGCCTGGTGCCGATGATGACGATCTTGCCGATTCTGCTCCTCAAAGGAGCTCACTGGAAACGGAAAAACCGCCCCGAGAAAAAGGTACCCCGCCTGCGTCAGAAGATTGACCAGCTTTGGTTCAAATTCCCCAAGACGCTTTTCGGGCTTGGACTTCTGGCGACGGCTGCGTCCATTGTTTTCGCATTTCCCAGAGTCTATTTTGATTACAACCTGCTCAACATGCAGTCGCGCGACCTGCCGGCGGTGGTTCTGGAGCGTCGATTGATCGATGCCGCCACGCATTCGGTTATTTATGGAATCGTCATGGCCAAGGATTCCAGGGAGGCGCTGCGGTTGCAAAAAGAGATGGAGAAGCTCCCGAGCGTCAACCATGTTCAGTCAGCGGCTCAGTTTACGGAAGACGATCGAGTCAGCGAAAAACTGGAGCGAATTGGCCGAATCAAGGAAATCGCCCAGCCGCTTCAGATATTGCCGCCGGAGCTCAATAAGGTGGATGTTGCCCGGTTTGATCAGCAGCTTGTGCGCTTGCAGGGGTATGTGAGCTTTGCCATTGGCGAGGTGAAGGATAACCCCGACGAGAAAAATCTCCTGGAGACTCTTGAGAAGCTCTCGAATAGAATCGT
>CAZSTC010000053.1:0-3048 GCA_964609795.1 uncultured Verrucomicrobiota bacterium | reverse complement strand
GGCTCGCCCATCCAGCTCTATGAATATACGACGCTGCTCAAAAATAGTTACGTGGAGGCGGCCTGGTATTCCCTGGGAGCGATTCTGATTCTCCTCTACCTGAGGTTTCGCAATCCCACCTATGTCCTGCTGGCCCTGGTCCCGGTGGCCGTCGGGATGTGCTGGCTGGTCGGCTGCATGGTGATTTTCTCCATTCCCTTTAATCCGGCCAATATCATGTCGGTCCCGATGACCGTGGGGGTCGGCATCTCAGGCGGAATTCAGATATTGAACCGCTATCTCGAGGAGGGTAAACCGATGGTGTTGGCCAACAGTACGGGTCTGGCGGTGATTATCTCGGCCCTGACGACCATTGCCGGCTTCGGCAGTCTTATGCTCGGGCGCCATCAGGGAATTCAGAGCCTGGGCTTCGTCATGGGCGTAGGGACTCTGATGTGCATGATCGCGGCGCTCACGATTCTCCCGGCCTTGATGATTCTCCTCAAACGCATCGGCTGGCTCACCCGCAAAGATAATTTGCAGGAGGGAATTCAACCTGAATAAGAACTGAAAAAGGAACGGTGGACGCATTGAAAACGAATTCTGGAGAAGCCTCCCTCATTTTTATGGGGACCCCGGAGCTGGCGGCTTACTGTCTGCGTCGGCTCATCGTCTCATCCGAAGAATCGGGCAAAGGGCTCTGGAAAGTCACGGGCGTGATTTCCCAGCCCGATAAACCCAAGGGGAGAAAACTGCAGCTTCAGCCCACACCGGTGAAGCTTGTCGCCCAGGAATTCGGCATCGAATGCTTCCAGCCGCGCCGGGCACGCGACCCGGAGTCGCTGGAGTGGATCGCCCGGCATGAGCCCGATCTCATCATCGTCGCGGCGTATGGGCAAATTCTTCCCCAGGCTCTACTGGATATTCCGCGCCTGGGCTGCGTCAATATACATACCTCTCTCTTGCCTCGTTATCGGGGTGCGGCCCCCATCCAGTGGGCGATTTGCGATGATTGCCCCGAGACCGGAGTAGCCTTGATGAAGATGGATGCCGGGCTGGATACGGGCGATGTGATTTCGACCGCTACGACGCCGATTTGCGAGTCCGATAACTTCCAGAGCCTGCATGACCGCTTGGCCGATCTGGGTGCAGAGCTGCTCGTGGCGACGCTGCCCGATTACCTGGCCGGACGCATTACCCCAGTGCCTCAACCCGAAGGTGAGCACCTCTATGCGCGCAAGATTTGTAAAGAAGATGGGCACCTAAATTGGACCCGGCCGGTTCGCGTGCTTTCTTGCTGGATTCGTGCCCTGACACCCTGGCCCGGAGCGTTTACCTACCTGCCCGAGGGCGACAAGAAAATCCTCCTCAAAATCTGGGAAGCCGAAGTCGTCTGCCAAACTCCGCAAGCGCCTCCGGGGACGATTCTGGTGGCTGAGGGCGACGAGCTCCATATCGCCTGCGGGGACGGTATCCTGAAAATTCACAGCCTGCAGCGCGAAGGCAAAAACCGCCTCACTACCCGGCAGTTCCTCGCCGGCCATCGCTCTCTCCGGGGCACCTGCCTGGAATAGCTTTATATCGGGAGCTTAAAGGCGTCTGAAGCGTTTGCATTTTGCCGGAAGGTGTTTTTTGCATCCGAAGGATGCACATTCTTAAGGTATGCGGAGCATACCCATCTCATAGCGGGGGCAAAGACCCCGGGTGCCGTCTGGTCCCCACACCTTCCACGACCCTGTAGGGGTCGCATCCGGGACGTCCGGAAAATCGGTCATTCTATGCCCTTTGATTTCTCCTGGGCGGCTTCATGAATGCTTTGGCTCATGAGGCGGTAGAGGGTCTGCATCTCGGGCTCGGAGCTCAGCGTATCGAGATGTTTCTGAATCACGTTTTCATCATAGCGGATGGCCGGTCCGGTCTGTGCCTCCAGGGGCGGAAGAGTGTGTACTTTGCGCGCGGTTTCATCGATGAGCGGGAGCAATATCTCGAAGGGCACCCCCTCGGCAGCCAGGAGTTTTTCGGCCAGGGCATAGCAGTGATTGGTGAAGTTGCAGGCAAAGACGGCGGCCATGTGAATCGCCCGGCGCTGGCGACTGGAAACTTCCCGGACGTTTCCGGAGAGCGTGGAGGCGACCTCTTTGAGCAGGGTCATCTGGGCCGGTGCGTTGGCCTCGAGCAGAATCGGAATGGAGCGGAAATCGACCAGCCGCGCTTTGCTGAAGGTCTGCATCGGGTATAAAACGCCATAGCGCTTCACGCCCGGGACACGCTCCCAGATATTGAGCGGGATGCTTCCGGCGGTGTGGACCCAGAAGCGTTCCTCTCGGCCCCGGAGCAATTCGGGCAGGAGCGTCTCCAGAGCGGAGTCTTTCAACGCGACGATATAGAGCTCGGCATCGGTCACCAACTTTTCCGGATTTGTCGTCGCCTGAGAGCCGAGCTTCTCTGCCAGAGCAGAGGCCGATTCTTCGCTGCGGCTATAGACCTGCAGAATCGGGAACCCGGCCCGGCTCAGAGCCGTGCCCAGATTCGTCGCCAGATTCCCGGCACCGACCAGAGCAATCGGAAAAGCGGAGGCCTCCATCAGATTTTGATCTTCGCGATCAGTTTGCGGATTTTCCCCTCACCGATGATCGGCGCATGGGGGTCTTCGGGGTAGATAATGGCGAACTGACCCGGCAAGAGGTCGATGAAGAGGCTCGGGGTATCGGAGTAGAGGGCCATGTCGCAATCCGGGCCGAAATCCTGCGTCCGGGTCTTGAGCTCGGAGGGTGCCAGCCAGCCGATCCGTTCTTTGCCCGAGAGAAGGATATGGACGTCGATATATTTGCGGTGAACTTCCAGCGGGCGCTTCTCCGCCGGCTCGCCCTCGACATCCATGTAGTTAATAAAGAGGTTATCGCCGTCGAGCTCGATGCGTCCGGGTTCTATCCGGCTGAAGTCCGTGGCTTTGACGTAATCGAAAAGCTTTTTGAATGCCGGGTCAATTGCCTCGGCCCTCGCGCTGTCTTCCAAAGTTGAGATGATCATTTTTTTCCTTCGACCTGCGAAGAATTTTAAACGCTCTTC
>CAZSTC010000052.1:0-14458 GCA_964609795.1 uncultured Verrucomicrobiota bacterium | reverse complement strand
CAATCCTATCCCGATCAGGATGAGGGCAATGTACGCAATTTTTTTAAACTTTTTCATTTTTGGTTCCCTTTTCAAGCAGCCTTATTACTCACGGGCTCTACCTTACTAGACGGGCGAGCGAGTGGAAAGGTTTCTCTTTTTCCTCCTTTTCCCGTCCTTCGGGGATGGACTTTTTCCCTTTTTCATGCTAATATATTCCTTGGGAAGAGTCCGTTAGAAAAAACGGAGCCTTACTGAAATCTCATGAGAATTGCCATTTTCTCCGATGTTCATGATGCGCTGGCCTTGCTCAAAAAAGCCCTGGCGCAAATACAGGGGACGGATGCCCTCATCTGTTGTGGGGATCTCTGCTCTCCGTTCGTGATCAAAACCCTGGGGGAGAGCTACTCGCAGCCGATCTACTGCGTCCTGGGCAATAACGATGGCGACCCCTATCTTATTTCAGAGCGGGCCAAAGCCTTTGCACAGATTCATCTGACCCCTGTTTTTGCCGATTTTTCGCTCGGCGGTAAGCGGATCGCCGTGATTCACTACGATTCGATCGCCCGGCCTCTGATCGCAAGCGGCTGGTATGACCTGGTTTGCTTTGGCCATAACCATACCTATGAGGCAGGCAGGCAGGGAAAGACCCTCTATATCAACCCTGGCGAGCTCAGCGGGGTCTTGACGGGGCAGGCAACCTTTGTCATTCTGGACACCGAGACGGGCTCTGTAGAAAAAATGAGCCTCTCCTGAGCAAAGAAAAGAAAGACGTTTCCCCTCGCAAGAATATATGATTAAAAAAGATAATCCCCTGGTGGGTATCATTATGGGCAGCACTTCCGATTGGGATGTGATGAAGAACGCGGCTCAAACCCTGGATTCTCTGGGCGTCGCCTATGAGGTCAAGGTGATTTCCGCGCACCGCACCCCCGATCTGCTCTTTGAATATGCCTCCTCGGCTGCCGGCCGCGGCCTGGAGGTGATTATAGCCGCTGCGGGTGGAGCGGCCCACCTGCCCGGCGTTACGGCGGCCAAGACGCCGCTGCCCGTCCTGGGCGTCCCCATGGAGAGCAAATATCTCAAGGGGGTGGATTCTCTTTATTCGATCGTCCAGATGCCGGCCGGGGTTCCGGTGGGGACTCTGGCGATTGGTAAGCCCGGAGCCATCAATGCGGCTTTATTTGCCGCTTCGATTCTGGGCATCAAACACCCTTCCATCCGTTCTGCCTGGGAGAGTTTTCGTAACAGACAGACAGAGAAAGGCCTGGCGAATCAGGACTCTCTCTCGATGGATTGAGGATAATTTTCTGAATAACTCAGGAAATAGGTGTGAACAGTTTGCCGATAAGATGAAAAAGTCCGAGTTTGGGGAGAAGTTCGGAATCTCTTCCTGTTTTATTCACAGGCTGAGATCGTCACAACTTCCTTCTCCTGAGGGGGCTTCGGAGGTTATCCCCTTTTTCACACCCCTTAATAATAAGAATCTTTTCTTTTCTAATTGAATAAAGTAATATGTCCCTGTTTGGGAGATAAGAACAACCTATGAAGCTAACCATTGCAAAAGACACTTTGGGCTACGCATTGCAGGCCGTCCTGAATGCTGTTTCAGAACGTCAGACCCTGCCGATCCTTTCGAACGTCCTCCTTCGGACTACGCCGGAGGGACTGGAAGTATCAGCAACCAATCTGGATATCAGGATTATCTGTACGGTCGCCGCGACCGTAGAAGTTCAGGGATCGACGACACTGCCTGCGAGGAGATTCTCCCAAATTGTTAACAGGCTTCCGACACCCCTGATCTCCCTGGAAATCAACGAGACCCATCAATGCAAAGTCACTTCCGGCTCCGTATTTTTCAAGTTGTTCGGAATGGCTGCGGAGGAGTTCCCGATTTCGACTCAGGTAGAAGAGACGCAGTTCTTCAGCGTAAAAGCCCCGGTCTTGAAAAAGATGGTCGAAAGGACCGCTTTTGCCATGTCCCAGGAAGATAACCGCGCGGTCCTGAACGGGTTGCATTTTTCTCTCCTGGAGAAGAAGCTGACACTGGTTGCGACCGACGGACGGCGGATGGCGCTCTGCGATACGCAGGTGGAAGCCGCTTCCGGTGACGGACAGGGAATCATGCCAGCCAAGACGGTGGGTGAGCTTCGGAAGCTGACGCCGGCAGAAGGAGAAGTAAAGGTCTATTGGGAAGGCAAGAAGGTTCTTTTCCAGATGGATGGACCCGGAGGAGCCAAACTGCAGTTGATCAGTAAGCTCATGGAAGGAGTCTACCCGAATTATAAACAGGTCGTGCCGGTGGAGTTGAAACATACCCTGACTCTGGCCCGGGAAGAATTTCTCAATGCTCTGGCGCGTGCCCAGTTGATGACCAGCGAGAGGAGCCACGTCGTGAAACTGGTCTTCGGCCAAAATCAGTTGACCATATCGGCCAAATCAATGGAGGTCGGCGAAGCTCAGGAGACACTTGTCATGAATCACGAAGGGCCGGAGCTCTCGATTTCCTTCAACCCGACCTTCCTGGTAGAGCCGCTCAAGACGCTCGACGACGGAGAAGTCTTCCTGGAGTTGAACGATGAATTTAGCCCCGCGCTTTTGAGGGCCAAGGAGAATGCTCAATTTGTCGTCATGCCGATGCGCTCTTCAGATTAAAGAATTTGCGTGGACGGGGAAATAGAACAGCTTGAAATAGGCAGGGTTCGTGAAGCCGACCCGGTCCGGAGGATGGTCCTCCTGGCGGGGTTTGTTCTTTTCCTGGATCAGCTCACCAAGGTGCTGGTGAATCGGATGATGCCCTTGAATTCGAGCCGTGAGATCGTAGAAGGCTTTTTTTCGCTCGTTCACTGGGGCAATACCGGGGCGGCCTGGAGTCTTTTTCACGGCAACAACCTGATTCTGGCCGGGATCGGAGCCGTTTCGCTGGTGGCGATTTTTCACTTCCGCCATCATTTCGAGTTTGGCCGAATCGGTGGACAGATCGCTCTGGGGATGATGTGCGGAGGCATCCTGGGGAACCTGACCGACCGAATTTTCCGCGGGCATGTCGTCGATTTTCTCTACTTTTTTATCCAGACCCGGCAAGGCAAAGAGATCGGGTATCCCGCTTTCAACATCGCAGATATCGGAATCTGCACCGGCGCGGCGATTATCTTCTTTATGGGGATACTGCGCGCCAAAGAGAAACATGCTTAAGAGCCGGAAGCCGAAGGATCTTTCTCTCTATCTGACCGGAGCCACCGCTTCAGGCAAGTCGAAACTGGCGCTGGAACTGGCCGAGTTGCTGGACGGGGAGATCATTACGGTGGACAGTATGCAGGTCTATCGGGCCATGGATATCGGGACCGATAAGCCAAGCCCGGAAGAGCGCCGGAGAGTGACGCATCATCTCGTCGATATTCTCGAAATCCATGAAAGCTTCGATGCCGGAGCCTTTATCAAACATGCGCTGGCGGCACGGGAGGAAATTTTAAAGAAGGGCAAAACCCCTATTTTTTGCGGCGGCACGGGGATGTATTTCAAGGCCTGGCTTCAGGGGCTCTTGGATATTCCGGCGGCACCGGTCGCATTGCGGGAAAAACTGGCCGCCATGAGCTTTGATTCGTTGCGGGAAAAACTCCGGGAAGTTGCGCCGCAGGATTACGAAAAAATCGATATTCACAACCGCCGCCGCGTCGAAAGAGCGCTGGAAATCTTCCTCATGAGCGGTGAGGAAAGTTCCCGCAAGAAAACCCAATGGAGAGAGCCTCGAAACGAAAATCCCTTCTGCATCATTCTGCAAAGAGATAAAGAATCGCTGCGGGAGAGGATTCACCAAAGGGTGGATGAGATGTTCCGCCGCGGGTTGGTGGAGGAAACGCAATCACTCCTGGGGCAAGGTCTGGAGAAAAACCGGACGGCGATGCAGGCCATCGGCTACCGTCAGGTGGTCGCCTATTTGCGGGGAGAGGCAGGGAGCCTGGAAGAGACGGTAGAAGAGGTGAAGACTCGCACCCGTCAGTTTGCCAAGCGGCAGCGGACCTGGTTCCGAAGCCAGATGCCTTATGCGCGGGAGCTCGTGGCCGCCGAAGAAGTCAGAAAACAGGCGCAGGAAATCGCAGAAGAATACAGAATTTATAGAGATCAATGAAATCGTTGGTTACAACAAATGCCGTAGCCAAAACGGAGAGAGTTTTTCTTATCGGGGCACAGCTCGAGGGCAGGACCTCGATCGAGGTTCAGGAATCCCTGGACGAGCTCTCGCAATTGGCCAGGACGGCCGGCGGCCTCGTCGTGGAGCGGGGAGTACAGGTTCTCAATCGGCCGACGGCGGCCACCTTTATCGGCTCGGGCAAGGCGGAGGATTTTGCAGGCTATTGCAGAGAAAACCAGGTCGATACGGTTATTTTCGACGACGAGCTCAGCCCGGCCCAGAGCAAGAACCTCGAAAATATTTTTCAATGCAAGATACTGGACCGCACGGCCTTAATTCTCGATATCTTCGCCCAGAGGGCCCAGAGCCGCGAGGGTAAGCTCCAGGTGGAGCTGGCGCTTCTGGAGCATTTATTGCCGCGCCTGACCGGTTACTGGACACACCTTTCGCGTCAGAAGGGCGGTATCGGAATGCGCGGTGGCGAAGGCGAAACGCAGTTGGAAGCCGACCGCCGCCGGACTCAGGAGAAAATTTTGCGGATCAAACGCGAACTCCAGACCGTCCAGCGTCAGCGCACGACCCGTCGTGAGGGACGCCGCCGCAATCTCTGGCCCCTGGCCTCGATCGTCGGCTATACCAATGCGGGCAAATCGACCCTTTTTAACTCATTGACCGGGGCATCCATCCTGGCGGAGGATAAGCTCTTTGCCACGCTGGACCCGACGACCCGCCGCCTGAGGCTGCCGACCAATCAGAATGTGCTTCTCTCCGATACGGTCGGCTTTATCCGCAAGCTGCCGCATCAGTTGGTGGATTCTTTCAAAGCGACTCTGGAAGAAGTGGTCCGGGCAGATGTCCTGCTGCACGTGGTCGATGTCAGCCATCCGCTGGCGGAGGAGCAGATCGATAGCGTCAACCAGACGTTGAAAGAGATGGACGCTCTGGATAAGCCGACCCTGATGGTCTTGAATAAAATCGACCGCGAGGGTTGCGGGCTGATCGCTCAGCGGATCCAGGAGCGCTACCCCAAAGCGACGGTGGCGATTTCGGCCAAAACGCGGGTTGGTTTCGATTCGCTCATGGCCGAGCTCGGCGCAACGCTGCGGCCCATCCGCATGGCGTGCGAGCTGGCCGTGCCGCATGAGGAGTCGGCCCTTATCGCGCGGCTTCACGCTGTGGCGCAGGTGGTCAGCACCGATTACGAAGACCCCAAAGTGGTCCGGTTTTTTGCGAGGATTCCCCCCTATTTGGAGAGTGAGTTCAAAAAATATATCATTGAATAACGTTTTAAGGTATAAGTACAAAAGTTTATGAGAAAGACGATCCTATTAGTCTGTGCCCTGGCGCTCACGTCCCTGGCGGGCGCACAGCAAAGCCGCATGGGACCCCAGGCTCGCCTGGCCGGTGAAGTCAAGAAAGCGCCTCCACAGGTCAGCCTGAGTGATGATTTCAAGAATCCGCCTTCATCGGTGCGGATTGCCTGCTACTGGTATTGGATATCGGATAATCTCTCCCAGGAGGGAATCGTCCGGGATCTGCAGGCCATGAAGAGTGCCGGAATCGGCCGCACCTATATCGGCAATATCGGTCTGGACGAAAAGGGCGGCACGGTGAAATTCGGCAGCGACGAATGGTGGGCGGTTCTGCACACGGCGATGAAGACGGCGACCGAGCTCGATATTGAGCTGGGGATGTTCAATTCTCCGGGCTGGAGCCAATCCGGCGGCCCCTGGGTGGCCCCTGAGCAGGCGATGCGTTATCTGACCGCCACGAAAACAATGGTCGAAGGCGGACGGCCCGTCAACGTGACTCTGGCCAAACCCGAAGGCGACTTCCAGGATGTGAAAGTCCTGGCCTATCCGGTGGAGTATCGTATGCAGCCGGTTATTCTGGGAGGCATCATGGCTAACCCGGAACTGCCCGACGTCAAAAAGCTGGTCGATGGCGATACCACGACCGGGACGGTTCTGGCAGGCGACGCCTCGGGGAATCTCTCCCTGGAGCTGGCGCTGGAAAGCGAGCAGCGGGTCCGCTCACTCAAGATTTATACGCACGACTACTCGATCAATACGACGGCCGAATTTCAGGTTCGCGAAGGCGATCAATATCGGAGTCTGGCGCAGTTCAAGCTCGACCGCTACAACACGGCGCTCAATGTCGGCTTCAACCCCAGAGCACCCATCGTGATTTCTCTGCCGCCGACGACGGCCAGGGATTTCCGCCTGGTCGTTCACGGAGCCAATGCCAATACGGGGCTCTCGGAAATCGAACTCAGCTCCATGCCTTACGTGGAGAGATACCCCGAGAAGACCCTGGCCAAAATGTTCCAGGAGCCGCTGCCCTACTGGCATGAATACCAGTGGCGCACGCAGCCCCCGGTGGATGATCCCTCCTGGGTGGTCGACCCGGCCAGAGTGCTCGACCTGAGCGCCTTCTTATTGGGTGACCAGCTCGCCTGGGATGCTCCTGCGGGCAACTGGGTTATTATGCGTATGGGTGCCAAGCCGACCGGCGTCGAAAACGCTCCCGCCAGCAAAGAAGCTACGGGACTGGAGGTCGATAAGATGAGCAAAGAGCACATCGCTTCCCATTTCAATGCGTTTATGGGCGAAGTAGTCCGGAGGATTCCGGCCGAAGACCGCAAGTCGTGGAAAGTAGTCGTCATGGACAGCTACGAAATGGGCGGCCAGAACTATACCGACACCCTCTTTGTCGATTTCCAGAAGAAATACGGCTATGACCCGGTTCCGTTCCTGCCGGTCCTGGAAGGGATCGTCGTCAAGAGCCAGGATGCTTCCGATCGTTTCCTTTGGGACCTGCGCCGTCTGGTGGCCGATAAGGTCGCCTATGACTACATCGGCGGTTTGCGCGAGATTAGCAATAAGAACGGCCTCACTACCTGGTTGGAGAATTACGGTCACTGGGGTTTCCCGGGTGAGTTCCTCCAGTATGGCGGACAATCCGACGAAATTGGCGGAGAGTTCTGGGCGACGGGCACCCTGGGCGATATCGAAAATAGGGCCTCCTCTTCCAGCGGGCATATTTACGGGAAGAAGAAGATTTACGCGGAGTCCTTTACCTCGGGCAACCTCATGTTCAGCAATTTCCCGGGAATTTTGAAGCCGCGCGGAGACCGCTTCTTCAGCGAAGGCATCAACAGCACGCTCCTGCATGTCTACATCCATCAGCCCTATGAAGAGCGCCGCCCGGGCATCAACGCCTGGTTCGGGACTGAGTTCAATCGGTTCAATACCTGGTTCCCGCAGTTGGATCTCTTTACCGACTATCTGCGCCGCGTGAACTTCATGCTCCAGGAAGGTCTTAACGTGGCCGACGTGGCCTACTTTATCGGAGAAGATACGCCCAAGATGACTGGTGAGACGAACCCTCCGCTGCCCCGTGGCTATCAGTTCGACTATATCAATGCGGAAGTGATCGAGAAATCGCTCACGGTGAAGAAGGGCCTCCTGACCCTGCCGCACGGCACGCAGTATAAGCTCCTGGTGTTGCCCAAGCTCGAGACGATGCGTCCGGAGCTCCTTAAGAAAATTAAAAAACTGATCGAGCAGGGTGCCGTCGTTCTGGGACCGCCCCCGAGCCGCTCGCCCAGCTATCAGAATTACCCGACAGCCGACGCGGAAGTGCAGAAATTGGCCGCGCAGATGTGGACCGGCGGTGAAGAGCCTTACCGGAATATGGGCAAGGGTCTTCTCATCAACGGGGTCGGCATGGAGGAAGCTCTGGCGGCCGCTCATTGCACGCCCGATTTCCGCTTCGAGGGGAATCTGCCGGTCGTCTATGCACACCGGACGAGCCCGGATGCTGAAATTTACTTTGTCGCCAACCAGGGCGGCTCGGAAATCTCTTTTCTGCCTGAATTCCGGGTCAAAGGGATGAATCCCGAATGGTGGGAGCCGACGACTGGCGCCATCCGCAAGCTCCCGGCTTACTCGCACACCCTCTTCGGGACCGTGGTGCCGATGCGCCTGGCTCCTTATGAGAGCGTCTTTATCGTTTTCAAGGGCAAGAATACCTCCAATCTGGATTCACTGGTTGCCGAGAAGAATTGCCCGCAGCCTCAAACCGTGCTCGAGCTGGCCGGTCCCTGGAAGGTCTCTTTCGACAACGACTATATCGGCTTCCGCAAAGAAGTGGAAATGCCGAAGCTGGGGAATTTGGCTGCCAACAGCGAGCCCGACCTCAAATATTACTCGGGCACGATCCGCTACAGCACGACCTTCGAGATGGCTTCCAAGCCTCAGGGCTCTCTCTTCGTGAACCTCAACGAAGTCCACGTCATGGCCAAGGTGAAAGTGAACGGTCAATATGTGGGCGGCCTCTGGACGGCTCCCTGGCGTCTGGAAGTGACCGACTGGGTTCGGGAAGGGACCAATCAGATCGAAGTGGAAGTGGTCAACACCTGGGGCAACCGCATCGTCGGCGACCTCAACCTGCCTGAAGATCAGCGCAAGATTTGGCTCCTCCATAATGGCTGGAATGCGAAATCCGATCTCCCGGCCTCCGGGTTGGTGGGACCGGTTCGGATTGAATCCATACCGTATTTGAGCGAACGCTAGAGCCGGAGAAATTTCGGACTTTACAGAAAGACGCATCGGGATGCCGGTGCGTCTTTTTCTGTCTAGAAGCAGATGCGGCGTTTGCCCGGGAGCGTTCGGGAGAGGTGAGTGGGCCTGACAACCTGGACCGCTGGAGCGCCTTTGGGAGATTGCCGGGCTGCATCCAGGGCCAGAGCCAGGCTCCAGAAGTGATCGGCATGGCCTGCGAGCCCGGATTCATCGCGCCCGGCCGAGATGCTCACCTGACCCGAGGGCGTTATGACGCGCCGGGGGAGCTGGAGGTCTTCGGCCAGAATGGAATCCAGCGGATGGCGGATTCTCTTCTCTTCATAGAGCCTGACCAGATGCATCGCGAGCGACTCGGTCACACGCACCGTCGGCTCGGGGCCGTTCAGCCGGGGCAGCCCTACTCCGCGCGGGATTGCCAGGCGGCCAGCGGGAACCGTTGAGGAAAAATTCACCCCCTGGACGCGGTTTCTGCCGAAAGCCTGCTGGGTATATTCATAGAGACCCAGACCGAGGCCGGTCATATCGATTGAGAGCGACAAGAGCCGGGGCAGGTCGAGGAGCGTTGCCAGGCGCTTCTGCTGATCGGGCAGGCGCATCGATTCCAGGCGCAGAATGGAGCGCACCAGCCAGAGACCTCCCTGAGCGGATTGAACGACCGTGATCACGGTGCGGTCGCGACGTCGGCCGACATCCACCCCGGCAAAGAGCGGCGCTCCCTGCGATGAGACCTTTTCCAGGAGGTTGAGCGCTTCCTGAGACCAGTCGTTTGCGCAGATGACCCCGACATCGGGCTCGGCTGCGTTTCGGACCAGTTCGCCGGAGAGCAGGCAGAGCGTCTCGCCGATAAAGGCGCATTCGTAATTCTGGTCGTAGGAGTCTTTATCCACGGCAGCGGCACGGGCCTCTTCGGGGGTGATCGGCTGCCGAGTGAGCGGGTCCAGAATGGGCACACCCATCTTCCAGGCATCGGTCCGGGTGACCCGTGAGAGGGCAAAGCGTGAATCGTGAACCATCCGGTAAAAGAGGTTGCGCCCGTTGCCGGTGGAGGCGATGCGGCAGAGAAAGCTCGGATGCGAGGAGAGAATCGGCTCGGCGGCATCCCAGACTCCGGCAATATCTTCGCAGTGAGCGAATTCATCCAGGACCAAATCGCCTGAGAAGCCGCGTGCCGTCCGCGGATTGGCCGCCAGAGCCAGAATACGGCTTGGGCCTCCGGGGGTGAGGAGGCGGATTTCGTGGCGGGTGATTTTGAATTTCAGGGCGTTGCGGCCGGGCGTCCCATTCTCGCAAAACCGGGCGACTCGGGCAATGAATTCGGCCCCGTTACGGAGTGAGTTGGAGAGCAGCGTCACGGTGTGGCCCTGGTATCTCAGAATCCGCTCCAGTGCCCAGGCGGCCAGAGTCGTCGTTTTGCCGATCTGCCGCGACCAGTGCAGAATCAGAATCCCCGTCGTGTGGTCTCGGAAAACCTCCCATTGATAAGGACGAAAAGTGAACATTCCGCCTTTATAGGGAAAGCTTCTCCCGGATTAAATGCCCGCCTGGCAAGGATGGTAAGGTCCGCCGAGCCTGCCGGAGTTTTGAGAGACGTTATTTTTCCTTTTCATTCTGTTGGGGCAGTGGTAGTTTGTCCGCGGGGGGAATAAAAGGATGTATAAAGTAATAGGCAAAGACGGCAGGGAGTATGGCCCGATCGAGAGAGAAGAACTCAGGCGCTGGATTTTCGAGCACAGAGTGATCGAAACGAGCATGGTGAAAGCGGAAGGGAGCGACGTCTGGGTACCGATCGGTAAGACGCCCGAGTTTGCCGAGTTCTTCAGCGGCGGTTCCGCTGCCCCGAAATCTTCCATTCCCACTTCAACCGCCGGCATTTCAGAGGCTCTGCGCGGGACCCATCCTCTTTGCATCTGGGGTTTCTGCTTCAGTATCGCCTCGTTTGTCATTTGCTGCTTCGGGCTTCCGCTGGGAGTGGTCGGCTTTATTCTCTCGCTGCTGGGTCTGGTGACGGTCGTGAAAGACCCACGGTATAAAGGAAAAATGTTGGCGATTATCGGGATCATCGTCAGCCTCCTCGTCATTTTTTCGAGTTCTCTTCCTTCCCGTAATGGGAACGGTTTCCATTTTTACAGACAGATTCCGATGCCTCCAGGGATACACCTCCAGCAGCACGCCTTGTAGAGAAAAGGGGACGGCTTCTCTATGGAATCCCATCGGATTCATCTGGTTCTTTCTCCGCTCTGGCATTATTGCGGCGTGATATTCCTATGGCTGGTTCTGGCCAGCTTCCTGGGAATCCTCTGGAGCTTCAATCCGGAGGAGAGCTCAATTTACCCCACGTGCCGTTTTTTAGAACATAGCGGCTACAAATGCGGAGGCTGCGGGATTCTGCGCTCGACCCATGCGCTCCTTCACGGGGATTGGCTCCTTGCGGCGCGGTATCACCTTCTCTGGGTCGTGGCTCTTCCGCTCGGCGTTCTCTGTCTGGTCTGGCATACGGTTGCCGTTTTGCGGGGCAAGCCCTGGCAGGTGATGGAGTTTTTCTGGGCTCATCCCTCCCTTCTGCTGGCGGCCGGGGTGCTGGCGGTCCTCTTCGTCTTCCTGCGGAATATCTTCGGGTTTTAATTTGCTCCCGGCCCCTTTTTCCCACAAAACAAAACGGAGCTTGAGCGGCCATGCCCAAGCTCCGTGATGATGTTATTTAAACGAGTCTCTTCCGGCGTTCTACTTTTTCTCGGCCAGAGGGAACTCGGTAATTCTCAATTGGGTCGAACCATAGGGAACGAGCTTGACCGTTTTGGTCTTGAGTCCCTTGGGGTCGATGGGCGACTGCGGCAGTTCGCCAGCGGAATTGAATTCCATTTCCCAGTCTTCAACCTGGCAGGCCTTGACCGAGAGGGTCACCGGGCTCGATGTCAGAGCAAACGGATAGGAAGAAACCTCGGAGGTTTTCACCTTGAAAGCTTTGTTCAATTTCTCCGGGTTGAGCAGGAGCGCATAATTCCAGTCGCTGGCCGGGCGGAACTCCCAGTCTGCAACATCGGGGTAGACATCGCTGTAGCTCTTGAGGCGTGTGGCATATTGGCCGACTTCGAGCGAGAAAACCAGCGGGCCGCGGTGAATCGCGATGGAGTTATTGTAGCGGCGCTCGGCGCGGATATCCATCGGCAGGGTCAGCGTGACCTTGTCGCCGGCATTCCATTGGCGCTTGATGCAGGCAAAGGCGCCGGCCGGAGCTTCGACCTGTTCTTTCTTGCCGACCACGAGCTTGGCTCCCTGAGCCCAGCCGGGGATGCGGATATAGAGCGGGAATTCAGCCGGTTCCTGAGAAGCGACCGTGAAAGTAATCTTCCCGTCGAACGGATATTCGGTCTCTTGAATGATATTGACCTTCACGCCTGCGTCACTGACCAGAGCCGAGACGGTGTTAGGTCCCAGCGCCACAGCGGCCAGACCGTTATCGCGGGTCGCCATCCACATGGAAGCGACGAATTTGGGCCAGCCCTGGTGCATATTCGCCGTGCAGCAGCCAAAGTTCGGCTCCAGGCCGTAGATGTTGGAGCTGTCGCCATTGGTAGACCACTTGCGTTTGTCTTCGGTGCAGAGAACCTGGTTGGCCTGCTGATCGTATTGGTGTGCCCAGAAATCGGGGGTAGTCGTGCCCGGCAGCGCATTGTAAGCGACTTTCTCCAGGCGGTCCGCCAGGGCAGGGGTGCCCCAGATGCTGATCAATTTCTCGAGCGAGTGCATCATCTCGACCACGGCGCAGAGCTCGGTGCCCTGGCTGGGATTGGTTCCCGCCAGATGTTCATCGCAGGAGAAGACGCCGGTGACCTGGCCGTGATAGCGATCCAGGAAGTCGAGCCCCAGGGTGAAGCTTTCGTGGTAGGCTTCCTCGCCGGTCTGCTGGAATTTCAGCCCGGGGTATTTGAGAGCCATGGCGATATTGACTCCGTGGGAGAGGAGGTTATATTTGATATCCTTAATCTGGTCTTCCGGGGTGAGCGGTGAGCGCCAGTGGGTGATATCTTTATCGGTATAGGCGAAATTCCTGAACCAGTCTTCCCACTTGAAGCAATTGTCAAAAATGGATTGAGCCGCCTTTAAATAGAGCGGGTCCTGGGTGCGACGGTACATCCAGTGAGCTGTGAGGCAGGTTTCCATAGCGCGGACACCTCTCCATTGATCATCGGGCCAATCCGGCGGCGTATCTACAATGTATTGGAAGTAGCTCTTGAAGAGCTCCAGAACGCGCGTATCGCCCGTGGCTTCGTAGTATTGGGTGAGAACCTTCAGCGCGACCGAGAGGGGCCAGCGGTCTTTATTCTGGACGGGACCGAACCAGCCGGTATTCTGGCGGGTCATCAGCATATACTCGATATAGGGCTGAATCTTGGAGATCAACCGCTGATCATCCAGGAGATAGGCCAGGGGAACCAGCCCATCCAGATAGTAGGGGCCGCGCTCCCAGGCATCTCCATCCAGACCCTTCCAGGCGGAGGAGAAAAGTGAATCCCAGAATTCATCCAGGTGGCCGGTCAGACCGCGCGCCTGGACTTTGAGCTGGCTGCGCAGCCAGCCGTCGGGCTTGACCGCTCCCAGCGGCAGCTCAATGAAAGCCTCAGGAGCCAGGGGTGCCGGGTTTTCCGGATAGAGGGAGGCCGATGCCCAGGACCCTGCACCTGTCAGAAGAGTGCAGGCTGCTAATGTTGAGATAAGTCGTTTCATAATAAAATAAAATACAATGTTACAATCCCAAAGCCAGCATACAAAATAGCCTCCCATTCTACAAGGTTTTATTCAAACCGAAGCCCGTCACGCATTGCCTCAAAAATATGCGCACCGAAAAGGATGTATCTCTCAGAATAGAACCTGGAATGATGAAAAGATATTACCTACCGCGGGCGGGTTGCCGGAGTTTGCCAGTTTTTATGCCAGCGCAGAGTCCATAAATCTTCCAGTTTTACCTTTTCCGCATGTCCGTCGCTCATCCCGATGTTGATGGACCCGGGCATGACGCCTGCAGGGTTGAAATCACGAGGGGCTTTGGCCGGGGATATGTTTCCATGGCGCCCAATCGTCAGGCGTCCCATCTCGTTGGTGCGCTCCCAGTAAGAGCGGCCGGCATACAGATCCTTAGCCGGGAGATCATTTTCCATGGGCCAGGCGTCCACCCAGACCGAATCGAAAAAGACAGGTGTTTTGGAGGGAGTCTCTATATCCTGCGAGCGCAGATAGAACAGATTCTCGGCCCCGGTAAACATTCCATCCTTCAATCCTGCCGTATACAGCCAACCATTGTAACCATAGCTGCCGCTGTACATGCGCGCATTCGAGTCGTTTTCCGCGGACCAGCGAACCCAGGCCGTATCGGCGGAACCTTGTTTATCCTCACCCACCTTTGGTTTGATCTTCAATCGAGCCGCGGGGCAGGCAAAGATTTTCTCGTTCTGATTCTGATTCTCTGAAATCAGAGCCCCCATCCAGACTCCTTTTTCGTTCCAGTATCCTCCCTCCTGCCCATTACTTCCTTTTTCCAAATTCCCATAATCCAGGTGTTCTCCGTAGTCATCGGAGTGCGCATAATTGGCCAGGGTCAGTTGTTTGATGTTGCTGGTGCAATTGATCTGGATGGCCTTTCTTTTGGCGGAGGAGAGGGCGGGCATCAGGAGTGCGCTCAGTATGGCGATAATGCCAATCACCACCAGTAACTCGATCAACGTGAAAGCGGATGAGAATTTCTCCGGACCAGTCCTTTTTGTAT
>CAZSTC010000051.1:0-14892 GCA_964609795.1 uncultured Verrucomicrobiota bacterium | reverse complement strand
CCTGCTCTTCTTCGTTGACGGATAGGAGCTGGTACTTTCCCTTGACTTCCGAAATTTCAGAGGCTGCCCTTGGTATCAATACAAATGGCAGACCGCTATAGTCAAATCGGACGTCCCACGCGGCAATTCCTTCTTCCAAAGCAATCTTATTCACTACGGTGAGTCGAGGATACCGCTTGGCGAAGGGGAAATCCTTTTTAAGGATCAGGACTCGGCACAACTGCTCCTTATCCAGACGAGTCAAATTTCCATCTTTGCGGATATAGTTAGCAAGGTTAAAATCTGTTTTCTTTTCCCACTGCTCTTTAAACACGTCCCACGGATCCAAACCTGCTAAATTCCAACCATGAAAACCAGCATGAGCATCTTGTTTAGGATAATTTTTTTGATACCACGGCAGAAAATGTGGGCTTAGGTAAAGACAGAACTCAAAGTGCAAATGAGCACGCTCTTTTGAAATAGTGGCTTTTGTGTTTGTACTTCGACCAACGACACCAATCGTGTGGTTTTGCTTCACGCTAATCCCGGGAGCAATCCCCTTGGCAATGGAAGACAAGTGTGCATAAAGCGTATAAAGCTCAATACCATCAATGCTGTGCTGGATTACAATATAACGACCGTAGGAAGATTTGCCTGGAGAATTGTTTACATAAACCACCCGGCCATCGGCCACTGCAAAAACAGGATCCGTTGACTCTCCTTTCCGGTCAAAAGTTTTTGAGCGGATATCTATCCCCTCGTGTATTTGCTGCCGTTCTGAGCGAACACATCCAAAAGTCCCGCTTTCCCAAGTGCGCCCGACCGTCGGAACAAAATAGTTCTCTACGGTGGATGGGTTCAGAATATCCCTATTGGGAGTTGGCAGCACAAAAGGCTGAGCGGAAGCCGCAAACAGAAGCCCCAGAAAAAAAGAACCAAAAAACAGGGAAGTTAGATTTTTCCTCTTTGGAACCAGCATGGGTGTTCTATCCATTAAAGCCCAAAATCCTTCCGTTTAAGCTTGCGGATCGTATTCTTCATGCCCAGAACAAACCTTTCCGCTTCCTCTCGAGACGCATCAGGGGTGATCTGAACGATGCCATCAGAAATAGTTCTCTCGATCTTTGGTGCGCCCATATAGCGAGGGTCTCCAAAGTTAGTAAAAATAACCATACGACGCCCACGATAACGAGTCGTAATATCTTGCAGGATTGACGATCCATCGCTATTCAAAACAAATTCTATTTTGAAGGAACCATCTTCAGTATCCACTAAGCTAACGTCCTTAAAATCTCGATCGTCTAAAAACTCCCGAGTACCAATAGAAATTTTTTCAGGATAGGCCCTGTATATCTCAACTTCCTGCACAAACGTTTGACTGCCTCGAGGCGTTTCCAAAAAGAACTTAGTAATCGAATACTTCTTTTTATCCTCTTTTTCCTTTTTCTTTTGCTGCTTTTCTTCTTCTTTTTTAGCTTTTTCTTCGGCCTCGAGACGTTTTTTCTCAGCAGCTTTAGCGTCGCGCTCCAACTTCCTCTTTTCCTTATCAGTCAGCGGCTTTTCCGTTTTTAAAGGAGGCTCAGTCTCAGCGGCTTTTGAATGCACCAAAACACCCACATTCGCCCCAGTCAGCAATACAATTGCCAGCACGATGCGTAAAAAACAGTTGAATATCCTCAGATGATCCTTCATACTCCGTCCATCTAAACCGACTGAGTCGGGAAAGTAAAGATTCTTATATGGGAAAACAGCATAACAAAGTTCAAAAACGTAGAAAACGTAAAGCTTATAACAAACGCAGGAAAGATGGCCTCAAGGCAACCAAGGCTAAGTAAGCTTGATTATTTCAACACATTCCTGACAAAAAGCTCAGGTTATTAGCACGCGATTGAAGAATTGCGTGTTTTTTTACCCATCTTTTCCACAGTCTAACCCTCACCATCAGACAAAAATATACGGCTATTCCCAAGCACGTATACGCTTAATAAGACCAGCCATTTCTATTGCCGTATTGGCTAATTCGATCCCCCGGTTATGAGCTGGATCTACACAACGTTTCTCTGCCTGCTCCCGGTTTTCAAAAAGATATACTCCGTTGATAATTGGTATATCGCTCGTCAATTGCGCATTAGCTAAACTCAAGCTGACCCCTTCGGCAATGTGTTTTGCATGGGTGGTTTCTCCGCGCAGGATTACGCCCAGACAAATTACGGCATCAAAAAGGTTGGCTTTCGTGCGTATGAGGTGCCCCACCACAACGGGTATTTCATAAGCACCAGGCACCCGTATCACCTCCATACAATTGGCATCGGCTTTCTGTAAAACTGCCACAGCGGCATCCAGCATGGAATTAACGTACTCGCCGTTAAACTTGGATGCTACAATCCCAAACCTCATGCCGTTGGCGTTTAAATCCTTAATATTAACTTCTTCCAGCATAAATCACACAGTCAATCAATTTTCAATATGTGTTTTTTTAAAATAGAATGCGTCGGAGATTGTTTAAAGGAGGTGTCCCATTTTTTCACGCTTCGTCTTCAGATAAAGTTCATTCTCCGGCTTTGGCTCTATTTTCAGCGGAACTTGCTCAACAATAGACATTCCATAGCCCTGCAAACCAATCACTTTTTTAGGGTTATTGGTTAAGAGCCGAATTTTCTTCACACCTAAATCAGCAAGAATTTGAGCCCCCATACCGTAATCACGCAAATCCGGAGCAAAGCCCAGTTTGACATTGGCTTCAACTGTATCAAAACCATTTTCTTGAAGTTTGTAGGCTTTTATCTTTGCGGCAAGACCAATACCTCTACCCTCCTGGCGCATGTAAAGGACTACACCTGTCCCTTCCTGGGAAATACGCCTCATCGCCTCATGTAACTGACTGCCGCAGTCACAGCGATGCGAACCAAAAACATCGCCTGTTAAGCATTCGCTGTGGACACGAACTAAAATATCCTTCTGTTCAGAGATACTGCCCTTGACCAGAGCCAGGTGCTCATTACCGTCTATTAAACTTTTATAAAGGTGCAGGTCAAATTTTCCATAATCAGTCGGCAAATCCACAGTTTCAACCCTCCGGACCAACTTTTCACGATGGCGACGATATTCAATCAAGTCCTGAACTGTACCAATTTTTAACTGATGCTTTTGCGCGAACTCCATCAACTGAGGCAACCTTGCCATTGTGCCATCGTCGTTTATGATTTCGCAAATCACTCCCATTGGTTTGAGGCCAGCCAACCGTGTCATGTCTACAGTAGTCTCTGTGTGGCCTGCACGCTGCAAGACACCTCCGGGCTTCGCCCTCAGGGGTAAAATGTGTCCCGGCTGGACTAAATCCCCTGCCTTAGAATTATCATCAGCCATCACACGAATGGTGTGAGCTCTGTCAGCGGCACTGATTCCGGTAGTGACCCCTTTGGCTGCATCCACTGTTACCTGAAAATCCGTCCGGAAAGAATCCCTGTTGTCTTCCACCATGGGCTCAATTCCCAGAGCAACTAATCTTTCTTCCGTGCAGGGAACACAAATTAAACCTCTGCAAAAACGCGCCATGAAATTAATAATTTCAGGCGTTACAGCCTCCGCGGCAACAATAAGATCTCCTTCATTTTCGCGATCTTCATCATCCACGACTATTACCGGTCGTCCCTGCTTAATCTCTTCAATAACACTTTCGATGCTGTCCACTGTAGTTTTACCAACCATAGCCAACACCTTATACAACATAACCAGTAAAAACACAATCATCTCCGTCTGCCTTTTTATGATTGAAAAAGATGTCTCCTCATTGCACATTAATGGTATGAGTTCGCGCATTAGCGGAAAGGTGTTTGTGGTAGGAGATAATATTGATACTGACCAGATTATTCCTGCGGAGTACTTGAATCTCATTCCCACCATAAAAGAAGAATACGACAAACTGGGCAGCTACGCTCTTTGTGGCTTGCCCGAATCCAATTATGAGACGCCTTTTGTTAAACAAGGCCAGATGGATAGCGATTATTCTATCATTGTAGCCGGAAGGAATTTCGGCTGTGGCAGTTCCCGAGAACATGCGCCTATAGCCCTAGGCTCAGCTGGATGTCACGTTGTCGTCGCAGAAAGTTTTGCTCGAATCTTTTTCCGAAACTCCATGTCCACCGGCGAAATTTATCCGTGCGAGTCTACTGCCCCTATTCGTCAGGAGTTTTCTAACGGAGACCAAGCTACTGTTGATTTGGATAAGCTGACTTTTACCAATGAAACCACTGGCAAAGTTTTCTCTTTTAAACCACTGGGAGACGTAAAGCCTGTAGTAGACTCCGGGGGACTTTTCAATTTCGCTCGTAAAAGCGGAATGATTCAGGGGAAAAACCAGTAATTATTCCATGCAAGAACTCATTACCGGCTTGCTGGATTGGTACAAAGGCACCCTGGATTCCGGTGGATATACGCTCATTGCCCTCCTGATGGCCATGGAGAGCACGGTGATCCCCATTCCCAGCGAGGTAATTATTCCGCCTGCAGCCATGATGGTTCAATCCGGAAGATTCAGCATGCTCGGGATTACTTTAGCGGGTGGAATCGGATCCTGGCTGGGTGCTTCCATTATGTACTGGATGGCTCGCTGGGCTGGACGGCCTTTGGTCTTGCGCTACGGGAAATATTTTCTGATTCCTGAAGCAAAAGTAATCATGGCTGAGCAATGGGCCAAGAAGTTTGGCTCTTTGGGGGTCTTCTTTTCGCGCCTCCTGCCAGTAGTGCGACACCTGATTGGAATTCCTGCGGGGATTGTGAGAATAGATTTCTTCAAATACTCTCTATACACCTTCATTGGTTCGATTCTTTGGACTGCCGTTCTTTGCTGGCTGGGAGTTAAAGCCGGCCAGGACGAAGCGCTAATGCGTGGCGAGCTTCACCGCGTCACCCTCTGGGCGGCTGGGGCCCTGGTCATACTGGGGGCCTTGTACTATTTCCTGGTACGTCGCCAATTGCCGCATACCCCATCATCCGACACCATCTCCAAAAACAGCTCTAAAACTGAGTAAAAAATAATGGATTGTCATCGGAAAAGCACACCTGAGGAGCTGAAAGAACAATTCAACCGGGATGTGGAGAACTATGTGAACCTGGAAACTGGCCAAATATCCACCATGGATTCTCAGCTGGTCATTAACCTGATTGAAAAGTCCATTACGGCCACAGCACCGCAAGCTCAAAGCATGTGCGACATCGGTTGTGGCGGTGGAAATTTTGCTCTGAGAGTTTTAAAAAATTTCCCGAATATCAAAATCTCGCTTCTGGATATCAGCCCCAATATGCTCCGCCGTGCGGAGGAACGGATTACTCAAATGGGAGGCGAAGTCGTTCAAAAAACTGAAGGTGATATCCGCGATATTGTGCTCCCTCTGGAGGCGTTTGACATCATCACCGCGGCTGCTGTCTTACACCATTTAAGGACTCAATCAGAGTGGCATCTGGTACTGGAAAAGATTTACCGCTCACTCAAGCCGGGAGGCACTTTCTGGATCTGGGATTTGGTAAAATATGAACACCCTCTCCTACAGCAAATTCAGGAAAAGAGATTTGAAGAATATCTGATTCAACTAGCCGGAGAAGATTATCAAAAACAGATTTTTGACAGAATTGAAAGGACGGATACTCCCGAGAGCTCTTCTTTCATTTTCCAGGCCATGCTCCGTGCAGGTTTTTCGCAAGTAGATATTCTCCATAAAAATGCGCTCTTCTGCGCTATCTACGGAAAGAAATAATTTATGGCGGAAAAGCAATTTTTAATCATTGGTAAATCCGGGCAAGTCGGCTATCAGCTCAGGCGTACCGTTGCACCTCTGGGGCACATTACTGCTTTGGAATACCCGGAGATTGATCTCTGCTCTCCTTCATCCATTCGCGCTACACTCAACCAAATCAAGCCGGATGTGATCCTTAACGCTGCGGCCTACACTGCTGTTGATAAAGCTCAAAGCGATGAGGAAAGAGCAACGCAATTAAATGCACAGGCACCCGAAATTTTGGCACGCTATGCGAAAGATAATGGCGCTTTACTTGTTCACTACTCCACAGACTACGTATTTGACGGCAAAGGCAAGCGGCCTTATGTGGAAACGGACAACGTGGCTCCGTTAAGCGTCTACGGGAAAACCAAGGCCGCAGCGGATCAGGCCATCCGGAGCAGCGGTTGCAAACATCTGATTTTTCGCCTTTGTTGGGTATATGGAGCCCGTGGCCAGAATTTCTTCCTAACCATGCGCAAACTAGCGCGAAGCCGTGAGGAGTTAAAAGTCGTCAGTGATCAGTGGGGATGCCCCACCGGCGCGCGCCTCATCGCTGAGGCTACCGCTTTGGCGCTCACTCAGGTTTTGCAAAGCAAGTCTCCCGAATCCTACTACGGCCTTTACCATCTGGCCGCCAACGGTTCAGCCAGTTGGTATCAGTTTGCACAAAGAATTATAGAAGGCATGCCCTCCGAAGAGCGAAAATGCAAAACGGTCACTCCTATTACAACCGAAGAGTACCCCACAGCAGCTACGCGCCCTGCCTACTCGGTCATGGATTGCAGTAAAATGGAACGCATTTTCGGAGTTCGTCTCCCCCATTGGGAAACTCTCCTGCAACTCGTAAACGAAGAAGCCTCTGAAATCTAGCGATAACCCCAGCTCCAACGCTCGCTGATGGGCCAATAGATAAAACCAGAGCGGCCTATGATTTTTTCCCTCTCGAAATCCCCCCAGGCTCGAGAGTCGAAACTGTTCATCGTGTTATCGCCCATCGCCAATACATGCTTTGGGCGGACCTTGAAAGTAGAAGTCTCATCTTCAAAACCCGGAACCATTCTCATCCGATTCCTAAGTTCACCTGAAGTTTTGAAATTTACATGCCCAAAATACTGATTAGGGGTATAGGGTTTATTCGGATCAAAACCGTAGATAATTTCAAAGTGAGGATCGCTGGCATCCATCCTTTTCCCGTTCACGACCAGATGCCGATCGTCTCCGATTGATACGTTATCCCCATCACTGCCCACTAACCTCTTGATATAAAAAGTACCCTGTTGCAACCCATCGATGCCAGTGGTTTCAAAAATGATAATCTCACCCAACCGAGGCTTTCTGAAGTTGTAAACTAAACGATTCACGAAAAGATGATCACCCGTCTTAACCTTCAGCTTGATAACGTCTTCTCCTTTTTTGAAGGATTGACCCAGCTTAACATTGGAATAAATGAGCGCTTGATAATCGATTGAGTTCCCCGAAACTGGAAGTGTCGTCGGAGGGAACCAGAGCGTATGCCATTGGCCGCCGATCAGATAACGCTGTTTTTTTATGAAGGGAAAAATAGTTTGCGGCTTCTCCACTGCGCTCAACTCCCCATCGCACTGTGCAACCAGATGATGGTAGCTGATCCCGTAAACCCAGGAATCCATTATTTTCGTGAAAAAACCGGGAATATTTTCGCCTTCAGATTCTTTGAGGTTTTCTCCCGTCACCCCATAGAGCGTAGGCTGCATGGAGCTGGTGGGTATTTTCATCGGCTGGATCAAAAAGGTCCTCGCAGCCAGAGCGATCGCGATGGCTACCAACGCTACCTCAAAAATATCGCGCAAAGTGGAGTTGGGGTACGGTTTAATTAAGGAAACCACCGTGCTTTCCAATGCATTTACTGAATCATTAATGGCTCCCGTAGGAGCGGATTGGCAAAGCAATACTTTCAAATCAGCAGCCTTTTCTCTGATTTCCGCCACTTCCTCCGGTGCCATAACATCCTGGCGGGAAGCAAGGAGCTTCAACACACTTTTATGGTAATCGCAGGCTGCGCGAAACTTTCTGTCAAAAAACCACCTGATTTTGAATATCATGCCTCTAAAACCCTCTAATCCGCCTTGCGTGTGGACATAAATTTAAAAAACTCATAGCCTTCTCTTAAGCGCCGGACCATTACATTTTTATCTTCCAGCATTGTCCGGACAATACGTAAAATCGGCTTAGCTCGCAGGTAATAACGCCTGTAAAAACGCTCGACGGATTCAAATATTTCTTCCTTACTCAGCCCCGGATATTGAAGAGCTGCTTGCTGAATTCCTGCATTAATCAGCTTATCTCCTTTTTTTGCATCTGCGGCAAACCAACCATTTTTTTGGGCTTCGTCATAAAGCTCTGTGCCGGGATAAGGCGCTGCCAGCGAAACCTGGATGCTGAATACATCCAAATCCATCGCATAACGAATTGTCTGCTCAATAGTTTCTCGCGTCTCAATCGGCAATCCGAGTACAAAAGTTCCGTGAATCATAATTCCGAGTTCACGGCAATTTTTTGTGAACTCCCGGGCCTGTTCAACCGTTATCCCTTTTTTTATCCGCTTGAGTATTTCAGGGCTTCCGGATTCATATCCCACCAAAAGCAGGCGTAGTCCGGAGTCCTTCATGATTTTCAGGGTTTCATAATCCACTGTAGCTCTGCTGTTGCAGGACCACGTAAGCCCCAACTTTTTAAGTTTTACTGCAATTTCTCGTGCCCTTGGAAGATTAGCGGTAAAGGTATCATCGTCAAAAAAATACTCCTTCACTTCAGGAAAAAGCTTTTGGGCATGGGCCATTTCGGCAACAACATTGTCTGCTGAGCGGACACGATAGGTGTGCCCGGCTATCGTCTGAGGCCAAAGGCAGAAAGTACAACGTGAAGGGCATCCCCTACCCGTATAAAGCGAAATGTAAGGTTCCTTTAAGTAACCAATTGAATACTTGGTGATATCCAGATCTCTCTTATAAACATCTGTAACCCAAGGGAGGTCATCCAAATTCTGGATTAATTCCCTCTCCGGATTGCAAACAATCTTTCCATCCTTCGTTTTGTAGACAATTCCTTTCACCTCAGAAAGAGGCCTTCCCTCAGAAATCTCTTTACAGGTATAGTCAAATTCTCTACGAGCCACCCAATCTATTGCCCAGGAGCTCTTCAACGTCTCCTCAGGAAGAACCATCGTATGAGCGCCAACAAAACCAATTTGCGTCGAGGGCGACTGCTCCTTAATAGCCTCCGCTACTTTGCAGTCATTGGGCAGGGAAGGCGTGGAAGTATGTATGATTACTTGGTCGTACTTTTTCGCTTCTTTTAAGCAATCCTCCACATTGATATCATGTGGGGGACAATCCATAAGTTTACTATTAGGGATCAATGCAGCCGGCATAGCCAGCCAGGTGGGATACCAAAAAGAGCGAATTTCACGACGAGCCTGATAGCGGGAGCCGGCCCCGCCATCAAATCCATCAAAGGAAGGTGGAGAAAGGAAAAGAGTCATTTAGAGTACTTGTTTATGTGTTTTTATTTACGGTTTTTTGAGGTTATTCTTCTGCTGAGTCACCATTAAAAGGGTTAATATTGGCGCCCTCTTTACAAGGGGCCGGGCGAGCACCGAAATTGAATCGGAAGTTCTTCCATGTATCCCCGGGGCGGGCGTCTACACCCAGAGCCCCCGAAGGATCAAAGCCGCAATGAACCATGCAATTGGCGCAACGCGGATCGCGAACCTTTTTCAGGGTTACTCCATATTTATTCCAATCTGTCTTTTCGAGCAGATCCTTAAAAGTTGGATAATGAGTATCTGCCAACATGTAGCAGGGGGATCTCCATCCACGGGGAGTCACCGTCGGGATAGCCCAGGCCGTACAGGAGAGGTCTCTCTTTCCAACCAGAAACTCCTGATAAACCACCGTCCCGAAAAGGTTGAACTTTGCTGCCCAGCGTTGAAAATCTTTGAATTTTTTGCGCGTCTCTTTGCGTGTCAGGTAAAACTCATCTGGATTTTTACCCAGACGCTTTACCATATCCACCTTGGCCGTATCGTAATCATATCCCGGAGAAATGGTGTGACCGTCCACGCCTATCCATGACAAATACTCGAGCAGGTGCTCCAGCTCGTCCATATCGGTCTGACAAAAAACAGTCGCATTCGTCGCGACCTGAAAGCCCAAAGCTTTTGCAAGCCGAATCCCTGCAATTGCTTCACGAAAAACACCCTTTCGCTCCACAACCATGTCGTGTGTTTTTTCCATCCCATCCAAGTGGACATTCCAATAAATGCGCCAGTGTGGCCGGATCACCGGTTGGGAGCTGCCCTCTCGAATTTTGACAGCATCCTCTTCAGAAATCAGCGCTTCAGAAATGAGTGTTTTTATTAACGGCTCCATTTCTTCCGAATAGGCGGCTGCCATATACTCCTTGAGCTTCTGTCGCAATAGCAAACCGTTCGTACAGAGATAAACAATGCGCTTCTGCTTTAATAACCCCTCAACCAAGAGCGCGATCTCCGGGTATAGTAGAGGTTCACCACCACAAATGGAAACCATGGGAGCATTACATTGAAGAGCTGCATCCAGACAAGCCTCAAGAGACATCCTGTCGCTCAGACGGGTCGAATATTCTCGTACACGACCACAGCCAGTGCAGGCCAGATTACAAGTATGCAGCGGCTCAAGCTGAAGCACCATGGCAAAACGCGGAACACGAAAAAGTTTCTGTTTGATGATGTGCGCCGCTATTTGAAACGTCGTTCTAAATGGAAATCTCATACGTTACCCTATCTCTGCATGCTTCGTGGAGCAAAACATTCAGAGGATATGAACTATAGGCGTTGACCTTAATTACTTTTGGAAACAAGAGTCTCAGGTTCGGAATTCGTGAAAAGAATCGAACAATCCAAAATTTCGGTTGTGTGAGCAACACTTGGTTTAGAGTCATCCTCCGGTTGAGTCTGAACTATCCCCGGCAAAAAAAACGACGCCGGGGAAACACTATGAGACCCGGAGAAGCCACCGCAGCCCGAAAGTGCCAGCATCGCAGGAAGTAAGGCAATAATAGCCCAAAGTTTACCCTGTCTCAGGTACGCCATTCGTTGATTCTAAGCTAATTCCGGGCTTCTAGCAACCACTAATGCAAAAAATGCACTTCCTGATTTTTGAGGCTTTAAAGTATTATTCAGGCAGAATTTCCGATTGAGTAATCTTAAAGCTGTAAGCATACATGCAGGGCACCTCATCTACCGAGAGTTGAGGTACTTCTATAGTCAGAGTCTGGTCTTTTACCCCATATTTGAGCTTCCCCTCATGCCCCAATAAAGTCACTTCAGTTCCCGGAGATACTTTGATCTTCTGAATCACTAATTCCTTCCCCGGCCAGCCGGTGGCAATTGCATAGTGGGTGTCGCCTTTTTTAGTAAAAAAGCACTTCTTCATCGCTGTATTGCCCTTGGGCTTTTGGCCTATCTGGTCCATAACGCTGTCAGAAACCATGTACTGCCCTCTTTTTTGTTCAGGCCTCTCTCCCTCTGTCCATTCACTCGTACGCCGGGCGCACCGGGTCCCATAGATGGCCTCTCCGTTGACTTTCAACCAGGCTCCAATATCGAGCAGCTTTTGTTGCATAATAGGAGGAATGAGCCCAAACTCATCAGGGCCAATGTCCAGCAGGAGATTACCTCCTCGACTAACCGTATCAGCCAGAGAGATAACGAAATATTGACTGCTCTTATACTCCTCAGCGGTTTCTCTTCGGCTGTACCCGTAAGAATGGCCCATACCGCGGGATTCCTCCCAGGCATGAGAGTCGTCCTGCATTCCTGCGGCATATTCCGTCGTATAATAACCCCCATTTTTATGTCGGCACTCGCTGCCCCAGCGATCATTGACGACCACCTGGTCCTTACAAGGTGACTCGTTGAAAAGCCAAGCCAGGAGCTCCTCACTTTTCCACTCCTTGGAAGGCATATCCCACTCGCCATCTGAGAAAATAATATCCGGACTGTATCGGCTTACCACATCCTTGAACTGAGGGAAAAGGTGCTCATTCACATACTGCTTGCGGTCTTTAAGCCAAATTGGATTGTACCACTCATAAAGAGAATAATAGAACCCAAAGCGCAGACCTTTTTTGCGACAAGCCTGTGATAATTCCCCTAAGAGATCACGTTTGGGCCCCACGTCCACACTGTTCCAGGCTCTTCCCCATGCGCGATTGGCTTCAGCACTGGGCCAAATCGCATAGCCGTCATGGTGTTTGGAGGTAGGCACCACATACTGAGCCCCCGACTTTACAAAGAGATCAGCCCAAAAATTCGGATCATACAAGCTGGCTTTGAAGAGTGGGGCAAAATCCTTATATTCAAAATCTCCTCCATAAGTTTCCACATGGTAACGCCACCAGGGATTATTGGGATTTCGATCCGCAATCCGATTCCAATACCACTCAGAGTATTCCCCCTTTGCAGCCCAGCTGGGTACGGCGTAAATGCCCCAGTGAATAAAAATCCCAAACTTGGCATCTGAAAACCATTGAGGATTGGGCCGGCTGTTCAAGGACTCCCAATTAGCTTCATACTTTTTAGCAGACTCCTGAGGCTCAGCAGCAACCGACCCTATCGCTGTTAAACCGATCACCCCGGCAAAAACCAGCGCACTAATGATTCTCTTTCTTATCTTCATATCGGAGAAATACTAAAATAAAGGGTCTTCTAGAGCAAGTAAAATCAGGGTATCCAATGCCACTTCATCATCAAGAAATACATTTTATGCCTCGTTCTCAAATTGGGCTTGTCCCGTCTACTCGTTTTGCTACAATGCCTCCCCGTATGAAGAAACTTTCGAGACGTACTTTTATAAAGGCTGCTTCCACAGCCTTTGCTGTTCCTTTCATTCTTCCTTCCAGTATCTGGAATGCCAAATCCGAAGATAAACCCAATAATCGCTTGAATATTGGCTTCATCGGAATTGGCATGCAAAACCGGGGCCACCTGGGCTCGGTGATTGGAAGAGATGATGCCCGCGTGCTTGCAGTATGTGATGTCGATAGCGACCGTCTGAACAATGCACGTGAAACCGTGGTGAACCGTTACAAGGAGAGATTCGGCGAAAACGCTCCTAAATGTGATGCTTATTCAGATTTCAGAGAGCTTATTGATCGGAAAGATATTGACGCTTTATTCATCGCAACTCCCGATCATTGGCATCAAATCCCAGTAGTAATGGCAGCTAATGCCAAAAAACATATCTACTGCGAAAAACCTCTCAGTCTGACTGTTCGCGAAGCGCGTGCTATGGTCAACGCAGTCCGGAAAAATGATATCATTTTCCAAACCGGCAGCCAACAAAGGTCTAGTGCCGAGTTCCGCCAGGCAGCACGATTGGTCCGCAATGGAAAAATCGGTAAAATTGAAAAAGTGATTATCAATATTGGTGGTCCTTCCCGTTGGTGTGATCTGCCCACCGAACAAGCTCCCAAAGGTCTGAATTGGGAAATGTGGTTGGGACCGGCTCCCTATCGTGGCTACAATTCAAAACTTAGCCCACGGGGTGTCCATCAGTTCTACCCGTGGCGTGACTACCGTGAATATTCCGGCGGCATGACAACCGATTGGGGTGCCCACCATTACGACATTACTCAATGGGCTTTGGGTATGGATGACTCAGGTCCGGTCAAATTTGTCCCTCCGGGCACCGAAGGCGCCACCAGCGGAATCAAATTTTACTACGCCAATGGGGTTGTCGTCCAACACGGTGGCGATAACACACTTGAGCGCGATGGTAAAAAGGAAGGATTTGGAATTCAGTTTATCGGAACTGAAGGGCGCATCTATGTGGACCGCGGCAAGATTGGTTTTGCTCCTGAAGAAATAGAAGATATCAAGTTCACTGACAGCGATATCAAGCTCTACGAAAGCAATGACCACCACCAGGATTGGTTTAACTGCGTTCGGGAACACAAGCGTCCTATCTGCGATGTCGAAGTCGGCTGCCGCAGCGTCAGTGTCTGCCATCTTTGTAATATCGCATACTGGACCAATAAGGAAATTCACTGGGATCCGAAACGCGAGGTCATTACGAACAATGAGGAAGCAAATTCGCTCCTTTCAAGGAAGCAACGTGCTCCTTATTGCGACTGGGTTTAATCGAAAACTCCTTTCTATTGAAGTATAGAAAGGAGTCTTTCTTTTAATGAAAAACGGCGAGCTGAGCTCGCCGTTTTTCGTCTATATTTTTTTTCCGTTTCGGGTTACTTATTGAGCTCCCGAATCCAGACGTTACGGAACTTCACTGGATTGCCGTGATCCTGGAAGGAAATCGGTTGACGCACATCATGCGGGCTGTAGGCCGGACGGGCCATATGCCCGGTCGGTCCCGTGAGAGGTCTATCCAACTGCACTAAGACTCCGTTAAAGAGTACTGTAATGCGAGCCGGAGATTTCAGCTTATCACCTTCAAACCGCGGAGCAACATAGATAATGTCATAAGCATTCCATTCACCGGGTTTATTGATAGGGTTTACCGCCGGGGGATACTGCCCGTAAATGGCAGAAGCATATCCATCTGCATATGTTTTATTGTCGTAATTATCAAGGACCTGTATCTCATAGCGCTCCCCGCCCATGAAAACACCGCTGTTACCGCGGCCTTGATCGTCTCCTTCTACTTTTGCGGGAGCAGCCCACTCCACATGCAGCTGACAGTCACCAAAACTCTCCTTGGTACGAACGTACCCGGACCCAGGAACACATTCCATGGAACCATCTTTTACCACCCATTTGGTTTTTTCCCCATTGCTGGCAACCCAATGATCCAGGTTGGATCCGTCAAACAGCACTACCGCATCCGATGGGGCTTTTTGAATAATGCCCTTGTAGCCGGATTCGACACTTTGAGGCACCGGACGAGAGCGATCATGGATTCCGTATTTGGGATCCGGCTGGGCCTGGAGCTGTGAAAGAGACACGACACTGACAGCACAAATCATAGCCGCCAGCACACTTGTTTTTGATATAAAACTCATATTTTCTTGTATATGTTAATAACAGATCTACTGCGAGGGCCAGTCTACGAAAACACATTCAAAAGCTCAAGACGATTTTTCCTCTTCAGATGGCAAG
>CAZSTC010000050.1:0-15236 GCA_964609795.1 uncultured Verrucomicrobiota bacterium | reverse complement strand
ACCACGAATAAACACGAAGAGACACGAATAAAAAAGGAACAGAGAACCACAGATAGACACGGATGAACACAGATTTATGAAGTGCCTTCCAGAACGATGCGGGGCATTTGTCGAAGTGTTTTCTACTTTGACCTGAGTTTTGCAGGCTTATCTCGGGCGTCCCCTTGAACCGCAAATCAAAACATCCGTGTCCATCTGTGTTCATCCGTGGTTCTTTGTCTGTCTGATTCATGTTATTTCACGTTTCACGCATTGTCTTTCGGGGTGGGGCAGGCTAGAATGCGCCACGTGAGGCAACAGCGCATAACGACTGAACAACCATGAAATTTCTCAATTCAAAACCGATCTTCCTGGTGGTCTCCGCTCCCAGTGGCGGCGGCAAAACGACCGTTTGCAATGAACTCCTGGCTGCAAACCCCGATCTTCAGCGGGCGATCACCTGCACCACCCGTGCACCCCGGGCCGGAGAGGTCAACGGCAAAGATTATTACTTCCTTTCTCAGGAGGAATTCCGGGCCAAACGCGATGCCGACGAGTTCATCGAGTGGGCCAATGTCTACGGCAACTTTTACGGGACGCTCAAGAGCGAGATCATCACCCGCCTGGAGGCCGGCAACGACGTGATTGTCTCGGTGGATGTCCAGGGTGTGGAATCGATCAGCCGCAAGGCGAAGGAGGACCCGGTGCTGGGAGCTTCCCTGGTGAGCTTTTTCATCGCGTTACCTTCCCTGGAGAGCCTGCATAAACGCCTCCAGAAGCGTGCCACCGATTCGGAAGAGGTGATCCGTCGGCGTCTGGATACGGCCCGGACCGAGATGGAGGCCTGTGTCGGCTTCGATTATATTCTCCTGAGCGGCTCTATTAAGGAGGATTACCAACTGGCCCAGTCCATCCTCTGGGCTGAGAAAATGAAGCGCTCCCGGGTGAAGCTCGCAGAGCTGGAGAATTTCATCGCCTCTTTTCGCTAAGGGGCCGGGGCGGCTCCAGGAGAATCGCCTTGCGGGCATAAGTTTCCCCTTCCTGTAGAGGGGCCGTTCTGCTATAAGTCCAGACGTGATGAGCAGCTTTTTAGAAACGAAAAGATCCCCCCAGGTAGTGGTTGGCGTGACCGGTTCCATCGCGGCGCATAAGGCCGTGGACCTGGTCAGCTACCTGGTCCAGCGTGATTGTGCCGTGCGTGTGGTGATGACTGCCGACGCGTTGCGGTTCGTGACCGAGGTGCCGTTCAAGACGCTTTCGCGCAACCCGGTGGTGAAATGCCTTTACGATACCGATGAGGATTGGGTGCCGCAGCATATTTCCCTGGCGGACTGGGCTGATGTCGTCGTCATCGCTCCGGCCACGGCCAATACGATTGCCAAAATCGCCTGCGGAATTGCCGATAATGCGCTCACCTGCCTGGCGCTGGCGATGCGGCCCGAAACCGGGCTCCTGATCGCTCCGGCCATGAACGGCAGAATGTGGTCTCACGATGCGACTGTGGAGAACGTGAGGATTCTGAACTGCCGGGGGGTGAGAATGATCGGTCCGGCGGAGGGGCTCCAGGCATGCGGCTATTCAGGCAAGGGCCGGATGAGTCCCGTTGAAGAGGTCGGCGCCCAGGTGATTGAGATGCTCAGAGAACGCAATCTGGCCTAGGCGGGAGGATCCGCAAGCCTTTCAACCATGCAGAAGATTAGAGAATTACTGGACAGGATTAAATTGCTCGTTCCCGAGTCTGAGGAGATGCGCCAGCGGGTACGAGTGGTTGAAAGGCATATTCTTCTGCCCATCAAGATGGTGGCGCTGCCCATCGTCCTCTGGAAAGCTCTGGTCCATATCTGGGATCATGATGTGGTTACCCAGTGGGATGCCACCATGCACATGATTTATCTCTCCTTCGTCTTCTATTTCATGATCTCGCTGGCCTGGGGAATTCTGATCTGGGGGATGGCCGGGCTCAAACGCTGGCAACTCCTGAGCGTCATCTTTGTGGGGATCCTGGCCGATACCTTTTTCCTGGCCGGAGTCATGGTGGGGTCGCATGGCTTTGACAGTCCGGTTTTCTGGCTCTTTTGTCTCTGGATTATCCGGACATCGGTTTGTCTGCCGACCTTCCTGATGCAGCTCAGTATGGCTTTGCTCATCTGCATTTTCTATGTCAGTGCCGGTCTCATGGAGAGCTGGGCCGTGAGTGCTGATGGCTATACCCGTGAAGCGTTTGCCGAGCCGGTGGTCCTGCGAATTTTCTTCCTCGTGATGCTCTCGGTCTGTTCCATGGGGGTCCACCTGACCCTGGTCCGCCAGAAACAGGTGCGCGAAGAGGCTCAGGAGTTCTGGCTCCGGCAGGAGCAGATCCGGGCCAATGGGCGCCTGGCGGCCGAGATCGCCCATCAGCTTAAGAATCCGCTGGGGATTATCAATAACGTGGCCTATATCATTCAGAAAAAGGTGGAGCGCGGCAAAACCGATATCGACGGGCAGATACAGATCATTCGCGAGGAGATCAACCGCTCCGACCAGATCATCACCGACCTCATGGGCTATGCCAAGCTGGCCGAGGGTACTCTGGAGCGTCTTGCCATCAATGCGGAGCTGGACCGCGCTCTGGACCAGGTTTTTCCCAAAGGCACCCAGTTCGGAATTGATATTTCCAAGGAATATGCCCAGGGGCTGCCTCACCTTATGATGCAGAGAAGCCACCTGGCCGAAATCCTCGTGAACCTGCTCTCCAATGCGCGTGATGTCCTCGAGGACCGCGGGCAGATCGCCTTGCGTTCGCGCTTTTCCAGCGATTATGCCGTGATTGTGGAGATCGCCGACAGCGGCCCGGGAATCAGCCCGGAGTTTCTCTCGCAGATTTGGGTGCCTTACTTTACCACTAAGCGCAAAGGGACCGGTCTGGGCCTCTCCATCGTCAAACACAACGTGGAAATGTATGGCGGCACTATTGAGGTTTATTCTGAGCCCGGCCGGGGAACCTGCTTTACGATACAACTTCCTGCTCGTTCTTTTCTAAAAATGAGTTAGAATGAACCGAGCGTTGTGCGACATACGGTCAAGGATACGGTCAAGGAATGGAAAAACAGATGAAAAGAGCTTTGCCCCCACTGCTGATTGTGGATGATGAGAGAAATATGCGGATTTCTCTCCAGACGGTGCTTTCGGATGAAGGCTATGAAGTAATTGCCGAAGCCTCTGCCGAAGATGCCTACAAGACGCTTGAGAGCAAAGAAGTCTTCATGATCATCACCGATGCCCGCCTGGGAGGAATGAGCGGTTATGATTTCCTCCGTGCCGTCAAGCAGCGCTGGCAGGAGATTCCCGTCCTGATGATCACTGGCTACGCGACCCCGAAACTGGCCGTGGACGCCATCAAATGCGGCGCGGTCGATTATCTGGCCAAGCCCTTCGCACCCGAGGAATTGATCCACAGCATCAAGCGCTGCGCTGAGCTCCATCTGCTCCGTCAGGAGAATTTAACCCTCAAAAAAGCCAGCACCGAGCAGTTTACCCTTTCCCATATTATTGGCGATCATCCCTCGATGGCCGATCTGCGGAGCCTCATTGAGACCGTTGCACCGACCGATGCCACGGTTCTCATCCTGGGCGAGAGCGGCACGGGCAAGGAATTGATCGCCGGCGCCATCCACTCCCTGAGCCGCCGCAAAGCCGCCAATTACGTGCGCATCAATTGCGCCGCCATCCCGGAGACGTTGCTCGAGAGCGAGCTCTTCGGTCATGAGAAAGGTTCCTTTACCGGGGCGCTCAAGCGGAAGATCGGCCGCGTGGAAGAGGCCGACGGCGGCACAATTTTCCTGGATGAAATCGGCGATATGAGCCGTCCGCTCCAGGCTAAGCTCCTTCGATTCCTGGAAGACGGCACGTTTACCCGGATAGGAGGCAATGAAGAGCTCCAGGTGAATGTCCGCCTGGTGGCTGCCACCAATCGCGATATCGTCGAGGCGATCCGGCAGGAGACTTTCCGCGAGGATTTGTTCCACCGCCTCAATGTGGTTCAGTTTTGTCCGCCTCCGTTGCGCGAGCGCGGGAAGGACGTAATGCTCCTGGCCCAGTTTTTCCTCAGGCAGTTTGCCGCCGCGCTCAATAAATCCATTGAGGGCTTCAGCGAGTCGGCCGAGCAGAAGCTCACCCGCCATCACTGGCCCGGCAACGTCCGTGAGCTTCGAAATGCGATTGAGCGGGCCGTTATTCTCGAGCGGGGCAAGTGGATCAGCCCGGAGAACCTGCCCAGTTTCCAGATAGAAAGCCGCCTCAGAAAGGATACGATCAACTATCTCTCCTTTGATTCGTACGAGGAAATACTTGAAGACTGCGAACGAAATATGTTACTCAATGCCCTTGAGCTGTGCGATTACAGTCTGCCCAAGACGGCTGAATGCCTGAAAATCACCGAAGCGCTTCTCAAGAAAAAGGCGCAGAAGCTCAATTTGATCGTCGGGTCGACGGGTCCTGGCGGCAGGGCTGCAAAGTAATGAACGCCCGGATATTTAAGTTTGGTATCATTTCTGCTTCTTTGGGAGCTGGGTGCCGAAGTAAGTAGCGTATGATTTTTAATTCTCTAAATTTTATTTTAGCTCAATCAGTTGTGCAGACGCTTGAACAACCTGATATGGCCAATGCCCCCTTTAGGTTCAATGCCGAGGTGATCTGTGGCGTTCTGCTCCTTCTGGTCATGGGGATCGGTCTGGGCATCTGGATCGGTTACAAGAACGTCAAAGGGCGCAAGGTCCGCGTTTACCGCTCGAGCAGCCATCATCGTTCTTCTTCGAAACGCAGAAGCAGCTCTTCCTCTGAATCTTCTGAGGATAATGATTCCGATAGCGAAGAAGAAGAGGATAAAAATGAGACTTCCGAGACTTCCGAGAGCACCCCGCAAGAGGTGCAGGCAGCCGACGACGGGGAGAGTGAGGACCGGGAGAGTTCTTCTGAAGGCCAGAGCAAACACCGCAAACGTCGGCATCGCCGCGAACACCGGCCCAAGGGTACGAGTCTAGCCGAAAGTGGAGCAGGACTGCCTCCGCCGCGTCCGCCGGGAATTCCCCCTCCGGCCTTCATCAAGAGAGACGAATAAAATTGTGCAGCCGAGCCTGTCCAGCCAGGAAATCACCCGCAAAAGCGCATCCAATCTCGCTTTAGCCTTCATATTACTGCCCAAAGAGAAACGCAAGGCGATGGTTTCTCTCTACGCTTTCTGCCGACTGGTGGATGATATTGCCGACGAAGAAACCGCTTCAGTCCAGGAGCGAGCCCGTGAGCTCAACCGCTATCGCGAGGGGCTCCAGAAAATCTTCGACGGATTCAAACCCGAAATCCCCTTTCTGGAGGAGTTCGCCCCCATTATCCGCCGCTATCATATCCCCTATGATCTCCTGAACGACCTCCTCAAAGGAATGGAAATGGACCTTGAAGGCGCTGAATATCGGACCTGGGAGGATCTGGATTTATACTGCTACCGGGTGGCTTCTTCGGTGGGTCTCATGAGCCTGAGAATTTTCGGCTTCACCCGCCCTGAAACCGAAGAATATGCCCTGGCTCTGGGCCGTGCCCTCCAATATACCAATATCTTGAGGGACGTGAAAACCGACATGCAGAAAGGGCGGCTCTATCTGCCCTCGCAAGAGCTGGCCCGGTTCAACGTGAGCCGCGAGGATATCTTCGCCGGACGCTATACGGAGAACTTCCGCCGGTTTGCCGAAGCTTACAAAGATCGCGCTCTCGGGTATTACCGCCGGGCGCGTGAATTTCTGCCCGAAGTGGACCGTCCGAACATGATCGCTGCCGAGCTCATGGGCGCCGTTTACTGGCAGCTTTTCCTGAAACTGATCCGCTTTCAATACGACGTTTTCAGCCACGATCGGATCCGCCTCACCAAGTGTGAAAAAGCCCGGCGGATATTGCTCACCTGGTTCAGGTTCAAGCTCGGCTTGCGCACTCCTCATTACGGAGTGTTGAAAGGCGAATAAATGGCTGAGGCTTTTCCAAGAAGATTGATCGTCAATGCGGATGATTTCGGCAGGGATCCCGCCGCCAACGAGGGGATTATCCAGGCCCATGACCGGGGAATATTGACCTGCGCCAGCCTGATGGTGAGTGAACCCAGTGCCGCGGCCGCAGTCGAACTGGCACGCCAGCGTCCAAACCTTGGCGTGGGGCTGCATCTGACTCTGGTTTGCGGACATGGTGCGCTCAGCCCGGAGCAGGCGCCGCATCTGGTCGATAGCCGGGGACGCCTTTCCGATAATGCGCCCAAAGCCGGGATGCTCTACTTCTTTTCACGCGCGGCAAGGGCGGAGCTCGAACGGGAAATCGCCGCCCAAGTTCAAAAATTTAAAGAGACCGGCCTGCCGCTGGATCACGTCAATGGCCATTTGCATATTCATCTCCATCCGGTCGTGGCCGATATTCTCCTGGACCATGCAGAAGAGTGGGGGATAGACGCTCTGCGCTGGAGCCGCGACCTTTTCTGGATGAGCTGGAAGCTGGGTTCCGGGCCTCTCTTTTACCGCGTCTTGCACGCCGTCATCTTCAATCTCCTTTGCCTGCGGGTGAAGAATCGCTTCCGCAAAATGGGCATCCGCCATACGCCTCGAGTCTTTGGCCTCATGCAGACCTCCCACGTGGATGAAGCCTATCTCCTGAAGCTCCTGAAGCATCTGCCCCCGGGCGATTCGGAAGTCTATTCCCATCCCTCCACCGAGGCGAAATATCAGAAAGAATTCGCAGCCCTGACCTCTCCGGAAGTCCTTCGCAAAATAGAGGAGCGGAGAATTGAGCTCATCCGCTATCGCGACCTGTAATGAAGCGGCTAAATGCCGTTCAGGGTACGCCTGAGCCAATCCAGTGCGAACTGCGCCACCGAGAGCTTGAAGCTTTCCCGGTCATAGGGGTAAAAGAGCTTGTGGGTTTGGGTGCCGCTGGCCGAGCTCAGTGACACGAAGACCGTTCCCACCGGTTTATCCTCTGAACCGCCTCCGGGCCCGGCAATGCCGGTGGCTGAAAGTGCGTAATCGACCCCCAGGCGTTCCCGAAGACCGGATGCCATTTCCGCGGCGACTTTTTCACTGACGGCTCCATGGAGTTTGAGTGACTGCGGATCCACGCCCAGGAAGCGGATCTTGGCCTCATTGGAATAGGTGATGCAACTGCCGAGGAAGACTTCTGACGCTCCGGGCACGTTCGTCAATTGATTCGAGATGAAGCCGCCGGTGCAGCTCTCGGCCGTGCCAACGGTCTGGCCTCTCTGGCGCAGGAGCCGAACCACGATATCGCAGAGTTTCTCGTCGCGCTCGGTATAGATTTTGTCGCCCAGAGTTTCGCGCGAGAGTTTCTCGGCAATCCGCACAATTTCTTCGGCGCTCTCACCAAAAGCGCTCAGCCTCAAATCCACTTCTCCCACACGGGCGCAGTAGCCGATCTGGAGTCCCTGATGGACCAGATCCTCGAGCTTGGGCGCGATCTCCATTTCGATGAGCGACTCTCCCACGCAAGCCGTTTTGAGCGTGATGGAGGCATGTTTCTGGTGATTGGGCAGCTTTTCCTTGAGCAGCGGAATGACTCTGTCCCGGAACATCGGCCGCAGTTCCCGCGGAGGTCCCGGAAGCATGATGAGGAGTGCTTTCTCTCCGGAGGGATGGAAGGGATTATGCTCCAGCTCGATCAAGAGCCCTGGTGCCGTCCCGTAATCATTGGCGATGACGAGTGCCCCTTCGGGATACTGTGCCTGGATTTCGCAGTTAAAAGGAATCTCACGTCCGCGGGATTGAAAGTAGTTGCGGATGCGCGTCAGGGTCGGTTCATGCACGAGGAGGCGCCGCTGGAGAAGACGAGCAATCAGCCCGCGGGTCAAGTCATCGGATGTGGGCCCCAGGCCTCCTGTCAGAATAACGGCATTGGAGCGGCCCAGCGATTCCCGGACCGCGTCCACAATGGCCGTGCTTTCATCGCTGACCGATACCTGGCGATGCACCTTGTAGCCCAGTTCATCGAGCTGAGCGCAGAGCCACTGATGATGCGTGTTGAGCACGCGGCCGATCATGAGCTCGCTGCCCGTATTGATAATTTCAATTGCCATGCTGCGAAAAAATCCTGTTTTTAGAGACTACTCTTCCCGGTGTTGTTCTTTGCCGGGGAATGTCCGCGTCCTTGCGTGGGCACGGCCCGAGCTTATAGCGCCTTGAGCCTCAGCGTCCAGAGTTTTATGAAAGAGAGAATAGAGGAAAAGAGTGAGCAGGCTTGCACAAATAGAAAGTGAGAGAGGAACGAGCACCGGCAGATTTGCCATTTTTACCTGAAAAAAAGACAAAAAAACCGGGCTCCTTAGATCAGGGGATGACCCAGGAGCCCGGGGAATTTACGAATTAAACACACTCTTGTAGATCTTTGATAGGATACCCCCAGACCGTTGTGTGTCCCGACCCAGGGAAATTGTTTTAAAGAACACCCACACTCTTTCGACCCGCATGATCTCCAGCCGTGTGGCTCTCATCTGCGAAAGAGTATAGCTGAAACTGAAAAAATGGCAAGCGATTTTCACAAAAAATTTTTCAATTATTTTTCGAGTCTTTCTAAGTATCTTATAATGAGGACTATAAGGCATATAAATTTTTTTCACTTTTTTTAGAAAAAAACGCGCATCAGAGTCAGAGACCCGAAAAAAAGTGTGAAAAAAGAGCGTTTTCCCCGTTTTTTCCCTTGTTTTCGGTGGTGTAGAGGTCTAGCCTCAGACTCGAAGGTTCGTTTTAACAGCTAATACACAACAGACTCGCAAAATATGAGTGATCAAAATGAAAAAAAGGCGCCACCGTCCCAAATGAAAAAAGGGACCTGGTCGGTTCGTACAGGGATTCTCCTTTCGACAATCTTTCTGGCAGTACTCTTCTACTGGCTTCTGGGCTTTGCCACGTATGATATACGCACGATCAAGGGACCTGACTTTGGTCTGTTCATTGAAGAGAAAATAGGCAAGGAGCTCAATGACAAGCAAGAGTCGCTCAGCGCTGAAATCAGCCGTCTGAATATGGAAATCAGAGCGCTCAATGAAGAGCAGACTTTGAAATCAAGCGTCTCCAAAAATATGGAGGCGACACTTGAGCAGCTTAATAAACAAATCGCTTCGGCAAAAGATGATGCCGAGCGCGAAAGGCTCAACCGTACTCTGGAGGAGTTTCTGAAAACTCAGAAGGAGTATCAGGATTTGCTTGGGAGGATCAGCAAATCGACTCTGGATCGGCAGGCTCTGGAAAGAGAGCTGACTGGGGTCCAGAAAGAGATAGATTCCCGGCGTACTGACGCCGGGCAGACATGGAGCAAAAAAATAGAATCGCATCGGACCAAACTAGCTCTTCTGGAGCTGGTGATCTTGATCGTTCCGCTCGTGCTTGCGGGCTATCTCCTGCTGCGGGTACAGAAGAAACAGGGGACGCTCATTTTCCCGGTTCTTCTTGCCTTTGCCTGCGCGGCGCTGGTGCGGCTTTTCTTCACCCTGTATGAATACCTGCCGAAAATCTGGTTTAAATATATTGCGGTTGCTGCGGGGATCGTGGTCATGATTCGGTTCCTGGTCTATCTGGTTGGGCTCGCCACCAGACCTCGCACGGACCGGTTATTGCTCCAGTATCGTCAGGCGTATGAGAAGTATCTCTGCCCGGTCTGCGAGTACCCGATTCGCGTAGGCCCGCTCAAATATCTCTACTGGACCCGTAAGAGCGCGGTCAAAACATTAGCCGGAACGCAAAAGCGGCAGGCCCCGTCCATGAGCCAACCTTACACCTGCCCGGCCTGCGGTCAGACTCTTTTCGAAACCTGTCCCGATTGCGGCAATATCCGCCACTCTCTCATGGAGCATTGCGAGCACTGCGGCGCCCGCAAAGAGTTTAAAACTCTTTTCTAGAATTACGCACTTGTGGGAGGTAAGAGCGGTTAGTCCTCTTCCTCCCCGTAATTCTGCCAGATTTCCGAAGTGACCGATTTGAGTTTGCCGCCTCGGGTGCTGCTTTTGGGCAGCGAATCGCTGGCGACGAATTGGACGTGGTGGCATCCGTTGCCGCGGAGGATCTCATAAACTCTTTCGGTCAAGACGCTGAAGAAGGCATTGCGGTCGGTTTCATCGGGGTAAACGGCACGGAACTCGAGCCGATTCCTCCTCGTCTGCGCGAACTGATAGCTCAGGACTCCGGGCAGATCATTCATGAGGGTGGTGAAAACGATAGAAGGCAGGAGGATATTTTCAAAGATGACCACGTCCGATTCTCGCCCATGGACGGTGATCAGTTGCCGCTTGGAGCCGCATCGGCACGGCTTGGACATCTGCTGCACACGGTCGTCGAGCCGATAGCGGATAATGGGTTGGACAAAATTGGAGAGATCGGTCACCAGGACGCTGTCGGAGATTTCCATGGGGCTTATGGGCCGGTCGTCTTCATCCACCGGCTCCAGAATAATCCAATCCTCATTGACATGGAGTTTGCCGCAGGTGCAGGTCATCGCGATTTCGCCGCCTTCGGCCGCACAGTAATCGTTCAGGACCGTACAGTTGTTGAAAGCGTTCCGGAGCGTCGCGACCGTCGCCTCCGTCAGTTGCTCGGCCGAGGAGAGGATCAGGCTGGGGTTAATCTGCAGTCGTCCGTGGATTTGCTCCAGTGCCAGCACGCCCAGGAGCGAAGAGTATCCGCAGAGGGTTGCTGGTTGAAATTCGTTGAGTTTGCGCACCAGATCCGGGATGGGTTCTATTGTGGAGAGACCCAGAATATTTTCCGTTTTCTCCGGGAACAGCCGCTTGAGCTTTACGTAAGAGATGTAGTTGGCCGAAGGTGCGTTTTTCAGGAGGATGATGGCGATCCGGTTGCAATCCGGCCGAAATAGCTCCGGGGGAATCCGCCCCAGGAGGCGTTTGAGCCGAAAGGCTTGATGGACTTCCTGATGGAGTTTATCCTGAACCACGATGAGCGGCGCTCCGGAGGTTCCCGATGTGGTCACTAGTGAATACTTCCCCAGGAATGGGGTAGCTATGTACTCCGGGTTTGCCAGGAAGGCGTTGACGTCGGCCTTGCGGATGGCAGGATCGGTCACCCATTCTTCAAAATTCTGCTCCAGAATCGCCCTCTCCTGAATGGGGAGCTCGTTGAGCGAAAATTTTTCAGGGTCAATATCCCGGTAAAGCTTGGCGAGATACGGAGAATTTTCTTTGGCGTGGCGCAGGAGCGCCTTGAGTCGGTTATCCCTTCTTTCGAGGGAAACCACTCTGGGCGTGGCGTCAAAAACTTCAATCTCTCGAATGATCTCTGATTCGGGCATGAGCAACGTTCAATCTGTTCAAAAAACCTCCCGAAAGATACTACCAAAATGTCTTTGAGACCAGTAAAAACCGACTTCCAACACCCGGGGTGGATTCTTCAGCGAAACAAGAACAGGGGGACAGGTGGATAACTTTCTACCGACAAAAAGGTTAAAATAGAGCCGGAAAAATTCTCATCCCTCCCTACTTTTGGCTTTAATCGTTCAGAGAGTTCGATATAATCTCGGGCGGTATGATGCGTAAATCTTGGTTTTTGAGGATTTCTTTGCTGTACGTGACGGCGTTGCTTTTGACTGCTGCTACTGCAGCTCCTTTCTCTTTGATGCCCGCGAAATTGTCGGCTTCGCGCAGCGGTGCGGCAGCCCCGACAGCTCCGGCGACTCCCCAGCCGGCTGTGGATGCCGCTGCAACCGCTGAACGGGGACCGCTCACCCGGGGACCTGCGGTCAGGACGGTCGCCGAGGACCCCAACGCGCCGAGGATCTACACCGTCGAATCTTTCTACATGACCCTCAAGGTGGAACCTTCGACCGGCAAGTGGGAAATTCAGGAGAAGCTCAGCAACTCCCGCGGAGGAGAGGTCTGGACTTCAGGCGAAAAAAGCTTTGGCGAAGTAACTTACCAGATCGATGACCGCCTCTTTACGGCCGAGCTCAAGGATTGCGAAGTCGCGGTTCAGGGGCGCGGACTCAAGATGACCTTCCGGCCCGTGGCTGAGATTGCCGATATGAACCTCTCGGTCTTGGCAGTGCTCTCCAGCGATCAGCCCAAAATTACTTTCACTGTTCATCCGGCCCGCCAGCTCAATATCGTTTCGATCAAGATGATGGATGGCGCTTTCCCGCTGACTTCCGAGGATGTCGGAGCCGGGGTGCTGGTGCCTGCCCGTGCCGGTATGTTTGTCCCGGCCGATTCCGGTAAAGTTTTCGAGCGTGAGTTTGGCGACAGCGCCTACGAAGGCTGCCACATCCGCCTCTGGGGCTTCACCAAGAATAACACCGCCGCTTTCCTCACCTGGGATGACAGCTATACCTCCCTGGGTCTGAAGAGCGAAGTCGATTCCAAAGGCAAGCAGACCCTGAGCACCTCGATTATCCAGAAGAAAAACCCCGGCGGATTCAGTTTCTATGCCTGCGGTAAGGGTGATTACAACGAGATCGCCGCTGCTTATAAATCCAAGGTGGCCGAGAAGGTCGGCTTCTACGTCCCCTGGTCGGTAAAGACCAAGGAGAACAGCCTGCGCAAGAATCTCTGGGGCGCGACCAATTTCAAACTCTGGAGCGTGCTCGATCGCAAAATGGATGAAGCCGGCCAGAAAGAGGAACATGCCGTCGTCAACTGGACCTTTGAAGAGGCCGGCAAAGTGGCCGAGCATCTGAAGAATGATCTCAAGATGGATGACGTCCTCTTCAGCATGGGCGGCTGGATCCACAGAGGCTACGACAATCAGCATCCTGATATTTTGCCCGCGGCACCCGAATGCGGCGGCAATTGGGAGCTCCGTAAAGCGGTCTGGGCTATCCAGAATGCCGGCTATACCGCCTGCCTGCACGATAACTACCAGGATATGTATAAGGACGCCCCGAGCTGGGATGAGAAATATCTCTCCAAGAATCCCGATCAGAGCATCAAGCCCGGCGGTGTCTGGAATGGCGGCCGCGCTTATCTGACCTGCTCCAAAGCCGCGATCGACCTCGCGAAACGTCCGCAGAATTTGCCCGAAGTGCTCAAAATCACCCAGGCCCGCGCCTATTTCATCGATACGACCTATGCCGGCGGCCCCATGGAATGCTATGACCGCTCTCACCCGATTGATTACGATGGCGACATCTACTGGCGTTCCAAGCTCAGCGATTATGCCCGCGACCTCTTCGGAATCTTCGGTAGCGAGGATGGACGCGAATGGGCTATTCCCCATGCGGATTTCTTTGAGGGAATCACCGGCGTGTCAGGAAATGATTATCATACCTACAAGGGCGAAGAGATGGGGGCTACCCTGGTCCCGGTTTTCGAAATGATCTATCACGACACCATCGCCGCCTACGGCAAGTATGGTTATGATCACCAAAAAGCGGCTCCCTTCGTGCTGCGTCATATCTCCCTGGCGCGTCCGCTCTACCATCACAGCGTGCCGACTCACCTCTACTGGCAAGCCCAGGAAAAGTGGGACAGCGCAGATGCCGCCCTGGCCCCCGAAGCCGTCTATACCCGCTCTGAAGGCGGTTGGACTGCCGGAATGCACCCCTTTGACGTGTTCGTCAAAAACACGCACGAGATTCTCTCCCCGCTCAATAAGCTGACGGCTGAGATGCGCTTGACCCGTTTCGACTTCCTCACCCGCGACAGGAACGTGGCCCGTTCGGTCTTCCAGGGCGAGGGCAAAACGGTCATCGCCACCGTCAATTACGGGGCTGAACCCTTCCGCTCCGTCTCCATCATGGGAGAAGATTTCCAGATTCCTCAGTACGGGTTCGTGATTGAGTCCAGCGACTTCGTCGCCTTCAATGCGAGCCTCTATAATGGTGTTGAATACGCCGAACCGGTTCTTTTCACCCTCCGCAGTCTGGACGGCAAGCCGATCTGGAATTCTGCACAGGTGCAGGTTTTCCATGGCTTTGGCTCACCGCTGGTGAAAATCGCCGGAAAAGAGTACACGGTCGAGCGCGAGAGCGTGATCAGCACTGCCGGCTCGGGCAAACAGAAGGCGAGCGCCGTTGAGCCCAAAGCTCCTGCAAAGGAAGAAGCTCAGCAGGAGCCGGCCGTAGAGGCCGCTCCGGAAGCCGCGGTTGAATCGGCACCGGAAGTCGCTCCCGAACCCGCCGCCCAACCCGAAAAGGAGAAGAAAGCACCCGCCAAACCGGTGCGCCTCCAGGCACATCCTCGCCGTTAGCGGCAGAGCGCGCCATCCCATTACCGAATGGCGAATTATTCTGATAATGACCCGCTGCCCGGCTCTTCTGAAAAGAGAGCTGGGCAGAGTCGTTTTGTACCGCCTCCTCATCCGGAAGAGGCCGCCTGCAGGCCTCTGAGAATCCCCGATATCGGTAAACTGCCCCAGACGGATCTGCCCGAAATCGAAGAGGGCTCCAAGCTCATCCCGGCACCCTCCAAGCGCCTTGCCATGGAGTGGGGCCTGGTGCTGAGCAGCCAGCGGATTACCTACACGGTCATGCACCCCCATAACGGACGCTGGTTCCTGAAGGTGGCCGCCGAAGACCATGCCCGCTCGCTGGAAATGATCCATCTCTACCTGTTCGAGAATCGCCATTGGAGCTGGAATCGGGAGATGGTTCTCCTCCGCGGCAAGCTCTTCAGTTGGGGCGGCCTCTACTGGGTGTTCCTGGTCCTCATGGTCTATCTGCTCAACTACCTGACCCGCGATGCGCTCAAGAACTACGGAATCATGGATTCGGAGCGGGTTTTGATGAACGGAGAGTGGTGGCGTATCGTTACGGCGACTTTCCTCCATGCCGATGTCGGCCACCTGGCCAGTAATCTGAGCCTGGGCATCCTGCTTTTCGGACTGGCAATGGGCTATTATGGAGTGGGTTGGACCCTGATCGGTGCCTCCCTGGGAGGTTTTTGCGGCAATCTGCTCAGCCTGTTTCTTCACCAGAGCCAATATCTGAGCCTGGGTGCCTCGGGAGTCGTCATGGCAGCGCTGGGCCTCCTCACCATTTACTGGCTCCCCTGGATCTACGGCAAGAGCCGTCCGCTCCGCTATGCCTATTCCATGATTGGGGGCTCGGCCCTGATTTTCATCCTGGCCGGACTCTCGCCCGACCCGCAGGTGAATGTACCGGCTCACCTGGGAGGATACCTGGGCGGCATTTTCTTCGGCGCGATCCTGATCTTTATTCCGGATCGATTCCTGGAAAATACGGAGATCAACGTGGCGCTCACGATTCTCTGGTTCGCCTTCTCGGCTTTCTGCTGGTTC
>CAZSTC010000049.1:9035-15376 GCA_964609795.1 uncultured Verrucomicrobiota bacterium | reverse complement strand
ATCCGACTTCCCTTCTAAAAAATCTGTGTAAATCTGAGTCATCTGCGGTTAGATGGGTGCGGTTATTTTAAGGGATGAACTCCGTGTTGGCGCAAAATAAAAGTTTTGGGCTGATTCTCTTCTTGCAAATAACGTCCATTGCCGTAGGATAATGGGCCGCGGGGTTCGGCTTCCGCCTTTCTGAAGTACCATGTGTGTTTCGGCAAAGAGTCTCGGGAAGTCGTATTCTGCGGGAAGGTTTGGCCCCGGCCGGTTTTATCATGAAACAGGCGGCGGGCCCGAATAAAGGTGCTCCGGTTGCAAAACCGGGGCCGTGTGTAAAAATAAATCCGGCACGACAAAACAAACAAAAGTGTCGGTCAGAGTTTGTAAGCGCTTCCACTCCGGAAGAACTGAAGGGCTCTGTGAATAACTGGAATGAGCAAAACATTCATACCCAAGAATAACTTGGATCAGCGGAAGTGGCAGTTAGTCGACGCCGATGGCGCCGTGCTGGGCCGCCTGGCTGTACAGGTTGCAAACGTACTCAGGGGTCGCAATAAAGCGGTTTATACCCCTCATCTGGATACAGGTGACTTCGTGGTCGTGATCAATGCAGAAAAAATACAGGTCACGGGCAACAAGGAAGAAGACAAATCATACATGTTCTACTCGGGCTGGAGAGGCGGCGAAAGCCATCGCAAGTTGAAAAAACTTCGCGAAACCAAACCTGAGTGGCTTATCTGGCATGCGGTCAAGGGAATGCTTCCCAAGAATCGCCTGGGTAAAAAACTGATCACCAAACTGAAAGTTTATGCCGGGCCGTCGCATCCGCACACCGCGCAGAATCCTTCGGTTTTACCCCTTGATAAATAAGAGCAGAGAAAAAGAATATGTCTGATAATACATCTGATTTCCTGGGTACAGGCCGTAGAAAAACGGCCGTCGCTCGCGTAAGAATCAATATCGGTACGGGTAACATCACCGTCAACGGTCGTCCCTATGCGACTTATTTTCCGCTGGAGCACCTGCGCAACGTGGTGATCCAACCCCTGACCTGCACCGAAACCCTCTCCAAGTATGACGTTAATGTCAACGTCCGCGGTGGTGGTTTGACCGGTCAGGCCGAGGCGACCCGCCACGGTATTGCGCGCGCCCTGCTGCAAGTGGATACGACTTTCCGTCCGCTTCTCAAGGTCGAGGGTTTCCTGACCCGCGATCCTCGTATGAAGGAGCGCAAGAAATACGGTCAGCCCGGAGCCCGCAGGCGTTTCCAATACAGCAAGCGCTAAGCGCGTTTCACTTTCCGCATCTTTGCGGTTTTACAGAACCCCGGAGGAAATCCCCCGGGGCTTTTTGTTTTATCTCCCATCACTTTTTTTGATTCAAAAACAGGGGGCTATCCTGTAGAATTACCCACAGGTATGTGACTCTCTTTTGTTTGAAATTTTTTCGGAGCAAAGGGGGCGTCACTATTGAGATAAAGAACGTATGAAACTACATTTTTTCGGTGCCACTCGCACCACGACCGGTTCCAAATACCTCCTGGAAGCCAACGGGAGCAAGATTCTCATCGAGTGCGGCCTCTACCAGGGCAAGCGCTTTGAATCCATTGAAAAGAATCGCACCTTCGATTTTGACCCAGCCCAGCTTGATTGCGTCGTGCTCAGCCATGCGCATATCGACCACTGCGGCAATCTGCCCCTGCTTTGCCTGAAGGGCTTTAACGGCAATATCTACAGCACGTTCGCAACGCGCGACCTGGCCAGTATCATGCTCGAGGACAGCGCCCGGATACAACGGGCTGATGCCGCCTTCGTCTCCAAACAGAGAGCCAAAGAAGGTCTGCCTCCCGTGGAGCCACTCTATACACCGGAGGATGCAGAGAAATCGGCGCGCCAGTTTATCTCCATGAATTACTACCGGCCGATGTTAATCGCCCCGGGCGTGACGCTCACCTTCTACGATGCGGGCCATATTCTGGGAGCCGCGCAGGTCTGCCTGGATATCGTGGAGAAGGGTAAAAAATATCGCTATCTTTTCTCGGGCGATATCGGCCGCGGCGACGACGACATTCTTAGGGATCCGGATTCGGTGGAGGATGTCGATTTTCTCCACATTGAAAGCACCTACGGCGACCGCCTGCACTCCCCCCGTAAGGACGCAACCGAAGAAGTGCACAGATATGTCAGCGCCGCTCTGGAGAAGAACGCGCTGGTGCTCATCCCCTCTTTCAGCATGGGCCGTACGCAGGATATCGTCTATGCGTTGCATCAATTGACGCTGGAGAACCGCCTGCCCAAGGTGCCGATCTTCGTGGACAGCCCCCTGAGCGTCAACACGACCGAGGTCTACCGTCTTCATCCGGAGTGCTTCAACCAGGAGATTTACGAGTTCTTGCAATCGGGGACCAATCCCTTCGGTATGGATAACCTCACCTACATTCGCCAGCTCTCCCACTCCATGAAGCTTAATGAGATTAATGAGCCGGCAATCATCATCAGCGCCTCTGGGATGTGCGAAGCAGGCCGCATCCGCCACCACTTGAAGAACCATATCGGCGACCCCAATACGCTAGTCCTCTTTATCGGTTACTGCGCCGCCGATACTTTGGGGGCTTATATCCTGGCCGGCAATAAGCAGGTCAATATCTTCGGAAAGCCCTACCCGGTCCGCGCTCGGATTGCTCAGATTGATTCATTTTCCGGCCATGCCGACCGCGATGAATTGCTGCACTATGTCGGCAATCTCAAAGGCAGCCTCAAGAAAATTCTGGTCTCCCACGGTGAAGAGAACCAGTCGCTGGCCTTCGGAGAGCATTTGAAAAAGTTTAAACCCGAGAGCGAGATTATTGTGCCTGAGATGGGCCAATCCGTTGAACTCTCATAATGAACACCCCCTATCCATTAGAAAATATATAGTATGAAACTCAATTCACTCGTTGTCTGTTTGAGCACTCTGGGCATGTGCTCCGGTCTCTCCCTTAGCGCCCTGGCCATCGATGGAACGCCGGCACCCTGCCCTCTGCAGAGTACGGCCCGCGTCCCGGATTCTGTTCAGGATGCGTTCAGCGGCAGGATCGAAAAGGACCCGCGCGTACGCACCTACGTGACCCCGGCACGCATTGTCTGGCAATCGGAAAACAGCGATCAATCCTCCGTGAAAAACGCGGAGTCTCTGCTCAAAAAAACCAGTGGACAGATCAGCCTGACCACGCCTGAATTCTGCTCTCTGGAAAACAAAGGCCAACCGGCCAGTATTCTGCTGGATTTCGGCACTGAGCTCTCGGGCGGTATCCAAATCGGCTGCTCGGGCACTTCTTCAGGCCAGCCGGTGGAGGTCCGCATCCGTTTCGGGGAATCGGTCAGCGAAGCCATGAGCGATCTGGGCGGCAAGAAGAACGCCACCAATGACCATGCGGTGCGCGACCAGACGACGCTTATCCCCTGGCTGGGTACGGCCGAGATCGGCAACACCGGTTTCCGTTTTGTCCGCATCGACCTGGTACAGCCCAATTCGACGCTGAATCTGAAGTTCACTCGGGCCGTTTTCCTCTTTAATGACCTTCCTTATCTGGGCAACTTCCAATCCAGCGACGAGCGCCTCAATAAAATCTGGAAGACCGGCGCCTACACCGTCCAGCTCAATATGCAAAACTATGTCTGGGACGGCTTCAAGCGCGACCGGCTGGTCTGGATCGGCGATATGCACCCGGAGACGATGACGATCAACAGCGTTTTTGGCGCCAACTGGATGGTTCCGCGCAGTCTGGACCTGGTCCGGGATGAGACCCCGCTCGGAAGCTGGATGAACGGCATCAGCTCCTACTCCATCTGGTGGCTCCTGATCCACAATGACTGGTACCGCATTAACGGCGACTATGAATATCTCAAGGCTCAGCAGCCTTACCTGACGGGCTTCTTGCGCCAGCTCATCGGCTGCGTCGACGAGAACGGCAAAGAAAAGATGCCCGGCGGACGCTTCCTCGATTGGCCCAGCAACGCCAACCCGCAGGCCATTCATGCCGGGTTGCATTCGCTCATGATTCTCTCTTTTGAAGCAGGCACGACGCTCTGCGACGCGCTGGGCGAGAAAGAGCTCTCGGCCCAATGCAAAGAGATGGCGGCCAAAATGCGCACCTATACCCCGGACCCCAACAACAGCAAACAGGCGGCTGCACTGATGGCGCTGGCGGGTCTGGCCGATGCCAAGAAGCTCAATGACGAAGTCATGGCCGTGGACGGGGCTCACCGCATGTCTACCTTCTACGGATACTATGTGCTTCTGGCCCGCGCCAAGGCTGAGGATTATCAGGGGTGCCTGGACGTTATCCGCCAATACTGGGGCGGAATGCTCGATATGGGAGCGACCACTTTCTGGGAAGATTTCGATATTAAGTGGATGGAAAACGCCGCACGCATCGATGAACTGGTTCCCGAGGGTAAAGTGGATATCCATGGCGATTACGGCAACTATTGCTATATCGGCCTGCGTCACAGCCTGAGTCACGGCTGGGCAAGCGGTCCCACGGCCTGGCTCTCGGAATATGTGCTCGGAGTCCGCGTGGAAAATGGCGGAAAAATAGTGCGGATTAATCCCCATCTCTGCGACCTGGAATGGGTTGAAGGCTCCTTCCCGCTGAAGGATGGCGTCCTGGAAATCCGGCACGAGAAGCAGCCCGACGGCTCCTTGAAGACTCAGATCACCGCACCCAGGAAGGTGAAGATCGTGAGCGATACCCCGAACATGAAGATGAAGGTCAAGACCCGGCGGTAATCTCCGCAGTTACGCGGGATTCGCGCAAAGAATAAAGGCGTTTCAAAGTGCCCGGCACTCCTGAAACGCCTTACTTTTTTTAGGAAAAGAACACCCTGGAGAGCTCTGCATAGAGTTCCTCTGGGGTCCCGTTATTGTGAACGACGTGATGCGAGAGACGCATCTTCTCCTGGATCGGCCACTGTGCGGCCAGGCGGCCGGCAATTTCTTCCTCGCTCAATCCCTTTTTGAGGAGACGCTCCTTCTGTATTTCAAGCCGGCAGGCTACGCAGACCACCTCGTCAAACTCTCCCGCAGCCCCGGTTTCAAAGAGCAGCGGAATGACAACGACGCAAAAACGCGGCGGTTCATTTTCCCTGAGCTCCCGGCACCAGTCACGCCAGCGCTGCCGGATCAGGGGATGCAGTGCCGCTTCCAGGAACCGGCGCTCACGCTCATCGCGGAAGACGATTTCTGCCAGAAGAGACCTATTGAGGGAGCCATCCTCCCGGAGTATTTTTTTTCCGAAATGCTCCGCCAGCGCCGCCAATGCCTTCTCACCGGGCCGGGTCACTTCCCGAGCCAGGTCGTCGGTATCAAGCACGGCGATGCCGCGGCTTTTCAGCCAAGCGGCGGCGGTGGATTTACCCATCCCCATACCGCCGGTTAACGCATAAGTACGCATCGTTGCGGGCGGTTTATTCCGGGCTCACCCAGCGGTAGAGAGCTCTGCCGTTGGGGGCGGTGTCGCCATGGACGAGCCAATCAATCGGGTTGCGCTCATCCTGCATATTATCGGACCACTTGAAGCGGATACTCAGCTTCTCGCCCGAGGGAACACGGGTGAATTCTTTGGGAAGAGCGATGATGACCCGCTTATCCTCCACTTGAGAGAAGAGAGTTTTCTCAGGCAACCAGCTTGAAACCGTCTCGGGGCTGTAGCGGTATAGGGTCGCTTTTTCTCCCTTCACGTCAAACTGAACACGGTATTGAATCCCATTCCACTGCGGCGCCTGGCGACCCTCAATCGTGAACCAGAGGTTCATCCATTGGGAATCCACCGGTTTAGAGAGGGCCTCGGCGCATTCGGCCATGAAATAGAGGCGTCCGCCCGCCAGCGTCACTTTGCTCGAGACGATATCATTGCGCCCGCTCTTATTTACATACATCCCCAGGCGCGGACCGTAGCCGCGGTGATTGCGGTGGAAGGTGTCGCCGACGTCATCCCGGTAGTCCGGCTGCACACCGCTCCAATCGGCTAAATCCCAACTCCGCGGCAATGCGGCAGAAGCCTCCGGCAAGGGACGCACACCCTTAAACTTGCGGATATTGCTCCACAACTGATAATAGTAATTATCTCCGAAGCCGCCCTTCATCGGCTCCATGTCGCGGTTATACTCCATATTGTAGGTATCCACGAAAAGCCCCTCCGGGTCGCTCACGGGCTCTCCCGCATATTCGGTCCAGGGAATATCCTTCGTGGTGAAACGCATGGCGATCCACTCGTTCCACTGCGTCACGAAAATAAACTCTGGGTCCACTTTCAGCGCGTGCTCCCATTGCTCGGCAAAATAGAGACCCTTCTCAGTCTGATGAGGCTTGGGATT
>CAZSTC010000049.1:0-8935 GCA_964609795.1 uncultured Verrucomicrobiota bacterium | reverse complement strand
TCCGGATTGGCCATGACCAGCGGTTTGCCTTTCCAGTAAAACCAGAGATCTTTATAAAGCCCTTTGGAATACAAATCACGGTAGAGGGCCTGCACGACCTGATCGTGGCCGCTATTGGTCAGGAAGGAAATGGCCGGAGTCTTGCCGCCTGCCTTGCGGATATCGGAGTAGACCCGCAGGAGGTTCATATAAATATCGTGATAGTGAAGCGCATTGGTGACGTCAAAAACGATGACATCGACCCCTGCATCGGCCAGAAGCTGCGCATTGCGGCGGATCACCCACTCGTCATCGGCCACATAGTAACCGTAGAGCGATTCACCCCAATGATGAAAGGCCAGATGCGGACCCCATTTGCGCTCCCCCGGAGGATCCTGCAAAATGATGCTGTTATCGTAGGGGCTATTCGCATCGACCTGTTCCAGCGGGATGACTCCCTGGCCGGGCTGAACCGGGCCATTGTGGGCACCATGCCAGAGGTAGTAAAAAACGCCCACGAACTTCCCTTCCCGCGGTGCCGGGGCACTATCCTCCAGGGGCAAAGGCCGCCCCAGAGCATCCACGGCTGCCCAGGTGTCACTCAGTGTATCTACGGGTTGAGCTGACTCTGCGCTCACGGCCAGAGAGGCCGCGGCCATCGTCAGGGTCATCAACAAATTGAGCTTTTTCATCTTCATTTTCGCCCCACTATTGGAACAAATCGCTTCGGCTCTGTCCAACGTAAATTCCACTTTCAAATTAACTAATTAATTTTATTTGAATTTTAATGCCTTCGGGGCCATACTGTCTGGAGGGTCAAACAGTTTGAATCTGTGACCTGTTATTGATACGTGTTGATTATGAAAAATATGAATCTTATTGTGGTGTCGGTTGTATGCGCGCTTGTTTTGGCTTTCTCATCTGCCTGTTCTAAAGAAGAGAACTCCAACAACGGTCTGCCGTCCGTAACGGAAGCCCAGAAGAGTGAGCTTCAGAAAGCAGCTGACAAAACCGAAACCGCTGTGGACAAAGCCGCTACTGATGCAGCGGCCGCTATCGAAAAAGCAGCCGACAAGACGGCTGAAGCTGCCACCAATGCAGCCGCCGCGGTGAAAGAAGCCACGACACCTGCTAAGTAAACGATTTTTAAAATCCACATTTTGCGGATTAACTCTTTTAGAGATCATCCGTAAAACGCAAACTACAAAAGCCACGAAGGATGAACTTCTCTCGTGGCTTTAGAATTTTAAATGTTTAGATTTATTTGAATTTCAGAATATTCTGGTCCATATTTCAGGAAGGTCTGGATGTTTGATCTGTGACCTGTTATTGATAGGTGTTGATTATGAAAAATATGAATCTTATTGTGGTGGCGGTTGTATGCGCACTGGTTTTGGCTTTATCGTCCGCCTGTTCAAAAGAAGAAAGCAGCTCGGGTCCCGAGCAAACGGAGCTGACCACTGGCTCGGGGAATCAGGCGAAAGCTCAACAGGAAGCAGTCGAAGCTCTGGAACAGACTATTCAAAAGTCAGGAGCCGCTTCGAGCGAAGCTGCTACTAACACAACATCTGCTCTGGACAAAGCCGCTGAGAAAGCAAACGAAGCTCTGGGAAGTGCAGCTGACAAGACAAAGAGCGCTTTGAGCGAGGCCGCTGCCGATACAAAAGCCGCTTTGAACGAAGCCGCTGCTGATACTAAAGAAGCTTTAAACGAGGCCGTTGCTGATACTAAGGAAGCTTTAAACGAGGCCGTTGAAAAGACAGGCGAAGCTATTGAAAAGGCAGCTGACAAGGTAACCGAGGCTGTTACCAATACGGCGGCCAAGGTGAAAGTGACCAATCCCCTCGCAAAGTAAACGGTTTTTAAATCCACATTTTACGGAGTAGTCTTTTAGAGATCATCCGTAACGGGCAAACTACAAAAGCCACGAAAGATAATTTCTCTCGTGGCTTTAGATTAATTGCGAGGAGGCGCTTAAGCATTCTCAAAAGCGCTCCCGAAGATCAGAGGTTACTTCTTCTCTTCTTTCTTTTCCTCTTTCTTCTGCTGCTGGCGGGTCATTTTGGTCTTGTTGCCTTCCATGGTCCAGTAGACCGTCTGGGCAACACCCTTATCGTCGAAGTCAGCGAAATCGAAAGCAAAATCGGTTCTCTCTGTCACAAAATGAGTCGTGCTCTCGGCGGTCATCTTCCAGGGATTAGCCCGGTTATTGGGCCAGCTCAGGTAGAGGCTATTGCCATCACGGTAAATCTCCCAGCTATGGCCGCCCTTGTAAATACCGGTCAGACCATCCAGGTATTTATTCGAGTACTGAAATACCTTCTCCTTAGAGCCCATCTCGCGAACCCAGATGTTGCGGAATTTGACCGGATTGCCATGATCCTGCAAGGCAATCGGCTGCTTATAATCATGCGCAGAATACGGTGCGCGGCTCAGCCAACCAGTGGGACCGCTCAGCTCTTTATCCCACTGGACCAGTACGCCGTTGAAGAAGAGCGTCACGCGGGCCGGAGATTTCAGAGAGCCATCTTTCTCGAAGCGCGGGGCCACATAGATGATGTCGTAAATATTCCACTCACCCGGTTTGCGGATCGGCAGCACTTCCGGAGGATATTGAGCGTAGATCGAGCCGGCATGGCCATCGGGATAGGTCACATTCTTGTAGGAATCGAGCACCTGGATTTCATAGCGCGCACCGCCCAGGAAGACGCCGCTATTGCCGCGGCCCTGGCTGCTGCCGCTGATATCCTCGGGCTCAGACCATTCCACGTGCAGTTGGCAATCGCCAAAGCACTGCAGCGAGCGGACATAACCTGAACCGGGCACGCACTCCATGATCCCATCCTTTACCACCCACTTGGTCGGGGTACCATCCATGGCAACCCAGTTATCCAGGTTGGCACCGTCAAAAAGCGCCACTGCATCCGAGGGAGCCTTGCCGGTACGCTGATTATCCCCTACAAAACCCGGGTCGATCTGCTCGGGCTGAGGACGGGTGAAATCGTGAATCTTATACTGCGGGTCCGGCTGCGCCTGCATTTGGGAAGCCATCATTACGCTTCCGCCGACCAGCGCCGAGACGATCGTATTTTTGGAAATTAAACTCATATTCTTTTCTCTGTAGTTACCGAAATCTTTAACTGTTTGATAAACACACTACGGGCTTTATTCTAGGCAAAAAGTGGCCCTCACTCAAGTTCTAAATTCAATCCTCCGCACCGGATTTTTTCGCCTCTGCGGGCGCTTCGGTAGGATTCTCGCTCTGCAAAACCTCGATGGCGCGGGTTGCCGCCCGGAAAAGTGCCTCAATACATTTGGAGAGAGAATCCCTCCCCTCACGCAAATCCCAGAAAGGCATATAGACGACGACCGAAATATCGGTTTGCGGTTGGTAGACCATGATGGAGATATTGCCCATGCGGGCTCCGTCATGGCCGTAACCCAGCGGCTCCCGGTGGAAGCATCCCAAAGCGTAATTCGGGTTATGAGCCGAGACGCTTTTCTGCATCAGGGCGACCGTCTCGGGCCGCAGGACGTTCTTGCCTTGAAAGAGGGTTCGGATAAAGCGGTTCAGGGAGTAAAAAGAGCCGTAGCCGTTGCCTTCGGCCACGTTTGCGCTCACGTTGCCCTCGGCCAGGGTGTGAAGTCCTCCCTTATCCAGAATATGGCCCGGCGAAAAAGGCTCGGGCAGCGTCTTGTCGCAAGCCTGATCGGGAAAGCGGATATCGGGCAGCGGTACCGGGCTCCCGGGTCCGGTCAATACCTCATGGAAATAATTCGAACAACTCTTTCGGGTGCCGCATTGAATCGAATAAACCCGGGCGATGATCTCCCCCAGGAGGGTGTAGCCCGTGTTGCTGTAGTGGTAACCCTTGCCCGGCTCGAAATAGGAAAGCTTGTGCTTGGCCGCCTGACCGACGAGCTCCTCGGCACTGAAGGTATGCGAGGGGTCTTTTGAAAGTTTGTAGCTTTCATAGCTCATTCCGCCGCACTCGGGCACCGTGTCATTGCTCACATCGTAGACTCCGGCCGAATGCTGCAACAGCGCCTCCAAGGTAATCCGCTCCCTGTAGGGGATATTCCAGGCGGGAGTCTCGGGCAGGTAGGGCTCCTCGGTTCCCGGAATTTTATCGCTCAGGCGGTCCTGAATGCGGAGCTTGCCCTGCTGATGCAGGTTCAGTATGGCGGCCGCGGTAAATACCTTGGTATTGCTGGCAAAGCGGAAAATCGTATTCGTGGTGAGTGCCTTGCCCTCGGCCGAAGGAGCCGAAACGAAATAGACCTTATTCGAAGTCTCCAGATAGAGATTGAGCGAAGGGATAGCGACCCCGAGCTCCTTTTCCAACTCCTGACGCACCCGGTCCACGGCATTGAAGAGCACCGGGGGAGCATCCTGCGCAGAGAGCCCGACCGCCAAAGCCAGGAAACCAAGCCAGACAGCGAGTGCCGGCGTGAGAATCTTCCCGTATATTTTCATCGCCTGCTCAGGCCCGGATCATACACCTTTTTGCCCTCGCAAATAGCCTCGTAGATTTTAGACTCCTGCTGGGCACGCTCTTCATATTTTTGGAGCATCTTCTGATGCTGCTCCGATGGGACGAAGCCCTCCATATCCGCTCGCGGCTTGGCGGTAAGCTGTTCTTTGCCGGATTGAATAATCGCCAGCGCCTCTTTATATTCAGCGCTTTCCTTATTCATTTTGGCAAGAATGGGGCTCGTCTCCGGTCGGTCAAAGTAAACAAGAGCCTCCTGCTTGTCGGAGTGGCGATTGGAAATATTGATCCCGGTCAACTGCTGCAGGCGGTCCCGGTCTTTAAAGCTGATCGGAGAGCGTCCGCAGGGCGAATCGGGATAGGCGCTTTCGTAGATGGGATAATAGACCGCGTTGAGGTCGATCCAGGTGAACACCCGGTCTTTTTCCTCAGGGGTCAGGTTGACATTATTGTGGCGATTGCGAATCTGCGAAGCCACTTTGGAAGCGTGGCTGCCCCAGGAATAGGCCTCCTGAATGGCAGCGGGGCCGGCACCGATCGGGCGAATCACCCCTTTGCGCCACATATCCGTGTAGCCGGCATTGAAAGGAATCGATTGATCGGGAGCCAGCACGAGTTTCTCACCCGCTTTTTTGCCGATATCGTGGCAGGGAACGCAATTTTTGGTAAAGACCGGCTGGACCTCTTTGAGATAGTTGAAGAGCCGCGCCTCACCATACCAGCCATTCATCGGGCTGGGCGGACGGGATACCGCTTTGGGCATCTCGCCCACCGGAGGCGCTGCGTCGCCTACACGGCTTTCGTGGCAGCCGACGCATCCCTGAATCTCTCCGGGCTGGAGGATGGTGCCGCTGCGCATCGATTGAATCATCATCCCCTCTTTATCCAGAAGCTGGAAATAGACGAAGCGATTGGCCGGAATTTCAAAATAGGCTGAGCCATCCTCCTCCACCGGCACGGTGCCCAGAATGCGTTTATTTTCAAAAGCGTGCCAGCTCATAGCCGGGGCCTGTTCGCCCTGACCGAACCAGCCATCGCTCCAGCCGGCATAGGTCCGCTTCTCGGGCGATTCCACGACGCGCAGAAATTTCACCGCGCCGGGCTCGACCCCTTTCATGTGGGTGCCGATATAAACATTCTGCACGTAGAATTTTCCGGTTTTTTCCTCAAAATTCCGGGACGGCGGCCGAACCGGCGGCATCTTGCGAGGAGCCGCGGGCATCGGGTCAAAACATCCGGGCGCATCCTGATGCACCACGATTTCGTGGCCGAAAGTATCCAGGAGGACAATCGCCGTCTCTTCCTGATAACCGGTCATGCGGCTGGCCAGGAAGAATTTCTCATCTAGCGGGAAAGGGTCTTCATATTTGAGCGAAACCGAAAGAGGGCTGTCATAATCCTCCCAGGTGGTCGTGCTCACGCGGTCGATGAAGCCGGCGGGCCAGGTCTGGAGAACCGATTCTTTGCCGTCCACTCCGAGGTTGCGGTTCAGAATCGCCAGCGCTCCCCAGGGGCGGTCATGGCAGGCGGCAAAAGTCGCCAGGCAGAGATCGGTGCCGGGGATAATTCGCGCATCGAGCACGCCTCCGGGCGAAGAGGTATTGTTGCCCCAGTAAATGCTGTGCTGGGTGCCATCGGGATTGCAAACCCAGAGTCCCTGCGCATCGCCGAAATTCCGGTCCACATATTCCCAGCGCGAGTAGAGGATGCGTCCATCCGGTGCCAGAGAGGAATGGCCTTCAAAAAGAGTGCTCTTACCGATCTGGTGGATATTGGCGCCATCCTCATCCATCCGGTAAAGGTTGCACATGATATGCCGATTGCACATGCAGTACTTGGGCTCGCGGGTGGAAGAAAAAACAATGCTGCCGTCGCCCAGGTAAATCGGGTCGATATCCGAGACTCCCGGCGCCGCGGTGAGCTGGAGCAGGTAGAGACCATCCAGGCCAATCTCGTAAATATGGTAGCTGTCCTGGGGATTGCGGCGCATGGAAAAGAGAATCTTCTCGCCGTCGGGGCTCACTTCCAGATCGCGAATGGTCGCCAACACACCCGGGTCATAGATCGTGCGCGTCACCCCTTCAGGCAGATAGAGCGCTTTGAGTACCCCGCGGGTATCGTAGCTGTCGGCATTGATCTCACCGGGCTGAAACATCGTGGCCGTATTATGATGGTCGGCCCGATATTGCCTGCGCTCGACGTAAACCATCGGATGCTGCGTCAGGAGGGGATGCGCCAGGAGTGCCCGGCGCGTCAGGCCGTTGACCTCCTCTTCAGAAGCCGGGATGCCGTCGGGCGAATCCGGCTCGGAGCCGATCCGCTTCTCCAGCCGCTTGACCTCTTCGAGCCACTCGCTCTGATAATCCCCGGGGTATTTCTTCGAGAGATATTCAACCGCAGATCGAAGGCTCTCCAGACTCTCCTTCTGGGCCAATACCGGTTCATGCTCGGTCTGGCTCCTGGCCGAGACGCTCCCCAGGAGTCCGACGGCGAGCCCCAGCACCAGGGTGCAGAGTGCTGAGCCGCTTCGGATTAATGTCTTCTTTTTCATTCATCCACCCTTACCCATTCTCACGAAAAAATCTATTTTTTCACCAGGTCCTCTGCCGTGGTCACTCTGGGCTGAATGCGGTCCATGACGGCACGGCCGCGGTTGAGCGCGTTCTTCTTGGTCTGGCCCAGGAATTTCTTCAAAACGACCGTCACGGCCCCCATGGGGTCGCCATTCGGATCGAGCAAAGGCATGGTCACCGTCCAGGATTTACGTGTTTCGCCCGTGTAGACGGCATTATCGCGAATGGAGTTTTTGGCCCCTTCGCTAATGGGCTTGCCCACGTCGTCCGGGTTCTTGGCCGCCACAACAACGTAATCGCCGCCGCCTTCAGGACGGGCATACATTTTCAAATCTTCCAGCCGGTCAAAGCGCTTCAGGGCAGCCTGGACCACGGTTTCGGCAAGCGTCTCGCGCGGGGTGAAATCAATACGGATATCGCGGAAATAGCTCACTGAATCAGACTTGGTCCAGAGCCCGATCAAACCCTTATTGAAGGAGAGGTCGGTCAGCTCCGGGATTACTATTTTGTCGTCCAGGGAGCAGCGGATCTTGTTGCCTCTGCATTCCACCTTGAGGTCGTGCCACTCATTGGCGGAGATCTCGGCCGTCTCGCCGATGGCCGGAGAGCGAACCCCATCCACGTATTTATAGAAGCGGAAAGTATTGCCCAGGGCGCTGGCCCGGACCACGTAATAATTCTTCTCGTCCTGGATGCGGAAAGCCACTCCGGCCATCTGCTCCATTTCCCCCGACACCATCTTGATCTTAAGGGTCAGCGTGAAATCTCCAAACACCTCATCCGTATAGACCAGCATCGGGAAATGCTCATCCACCTTTACGCCGGCCTCTTGAGAGATCACCGGCTGCTTGGTATTGGAGGCGGCCTCCGGTGTGACCGACGGAAAAAAACTCGGCGCATCGTCCATGACGATCTTCCAGCCCTCCGCTTTGCCCTCACCCGTGACCATCGCCTTGAACCCCTCCGGGAGCGCAAAAGCATTCGTAATTGAAGTCTTTGAGAGGTTAATCACCAGCTCCGCAGCCTGTACACCGGCCACCAGTGCCAACCCCACTCCACAACAAAGTATCCTTGTAATCAGCTTTTTCATCTTCCAAGCGCCACTCACTGCCTCCCATCCTAGCAAACGATTTCACCTTTCGCAACATTATAGGATGAGGCTCTTAACCGCAGATGACGCAGATTCACGCAGATGTTTTCTAAAGAATAACCGGATGCGACCCCTCCAGGGTCGTGGAAAAATGTGGATTGAATGTGTACCCGGGGTCAAAGCCCCCGGGGACCCGATCACCCCCAACATCATTACGACCCCGTAGGGGGCGCATCCACTCATGATTCCTTTCCTCTGTGATATTGGGGGGTTCATTTACCAGCCACTGACCACTTGCCATCGCGGAATTCGTAGCGTATATCCTTTTTCCATGCTACCGGGAGATCAGAAAGATGGTTATCGTTTTTATCGACAGAAAGCCATTCTCCATTCAGGTAAATGAGCGATCTGTTTTCGCTTCTCGTGGGATTGTCTCTCATGTCCCATTGTCCATCCATGTTTAGGTCAAAAAGCATGAATATTTTTTGATCCTCATCCTCCGAGAAAAATGTGAGGGCATAAGAAATCTCTTTTGTATTTTTTCTGATAAGAGAAACGGTCGTATCAATGTTTACATTAATATCCAATATTTTTGTTTGCTCTGCCCCGCCGGTATTAAGAACATCCGCCTCAAAATAAGGAAAATAAGAATCACCCATAAAAATCTGATACACGTGATTACTTTCACTGGAATCAGCAGAAACTTTGAGTGAGCCCTTTTCAAAAAGCATTTTTCCCTTTTCTCGCAATTCCAGGTCTCTTTCCTGAACCAGCTTATCATTTTTTTGTGTCGCCCGATG
>CAZSTC010000048.1:7745-16437 GCA_964609795.1 uncultured Verrucomicrobiota bacterium | reverse complement strand
CGGCATGAGCCAGAAGGGTCCAGCCAGCAAATAGAGGATAATTGACCAGATAAAAACGCTCTGCCGTGCATCCAACCAGGGAGAGAGCGTTACCAGTTTTCCCAGACAGGGACAGGAAGCTCCCCCCACTATCCAGGAAAAGATATGGTATGAGAGAAAGCTCAATCCTATCCAGCCGATCAAGCCCAGATTAAGCTTCTGCGAAAAGTTCAAAAGCAAAGTAACTCCCGCCGTTAATTCTACGATGGCCACTATCAGCATCAATAGACGATTGGAAATATGAAAAACAGGATCTGTCTGATCTACAATCAATGCCGACGAAGAAAAAACAGCATGTAATTTGAGCATCGCCGTCACGAAAAGGAGGGTGGCACAGCTTACACTGTACCACCAACTCCCTGTTTTGTCTAATATACGATAAAACATACAAACCCTTTTGGGGAAGGCAATGCAATTATCTAGCTAACTACTACATGGATTCCCAGACACATCAGATCCCAGCACCTGACCGTCATCTGATAACGGGTATGCATTGTTGAATATATCAAAGGCAATGCAGGACCAATGACAGTCTTCCGTAGTAATTTGATAGCCTGTGTAGCCCATATTACTGAAGGAGGTTCCAGATCGCACTGAGCCCCGCGGATCATTACAGCTTACCTTGAATCCAAGCGGGTAGCCAGTAATTGTCTGGGCTCCACAATAATATGCAGTATGTTTCCAACATGTAGCAGCAAGAGTTAATCCTACGCAAGCTACCAAACATGACAGAAAACCTGTCAATTTAATCTCTCTTTTAAATATAGACTATTTTGTATTCTTTGTTTTTATTTGTATTTATTTTTTCTCTAAAAATTTTGTTTTAAATTTCCAGAGAAAAGGAGTTAAAAGAATCGCACAGACAAGCGCTAGTCCCAACCACTTGTAAGAAGTAGATTCCCACGGTCTATTCTCCTCGGGAAGCGGCGTAAGGCCCGAATCATCTACAAGAAAAGTTTCCCCCTTGGCCTGATGCAGCACAATCGGACTCGGAGTATTGGTACCATCGGCCAACAAAAACATGCTTGGAGAATACCCAGCTCCTTCAAGAGTCGCCTTTCCAATATCTAACTCCACCAGCATGTTTGTGATATAGAAAGTCTGGCTTGCTCCTGCGGGGAGGATGTATTTCATCTCACTCACGATGATGTTGGGAAGCTGTGTTTTTCCCACTGGTTTTGAGTAAATAAATTGTTTCCAGATTTCTCCTTTGCCTTTGAGGGCAGGCCAACCATATTCTATTTTTGTGGGACGGCCTTCGGCATCCCGGGCTGTAATCCGGCCGCTGAGAACCTTGTCAGACTCACTTGTCCCGATTTCAGGGCCTTCTGCCTCACCCTGAAAGTGATCTTCATCTATCCAACGCAATGTCCCCGGCACCAAACAGTTTATCCAAAGTGTACGTACTCCCCTTAATCTGGTCTCTCCTGTATTTGCTCTTTGGCCAGCATGGGATTTTAAGACCTCAGAATCCGTTTTCTTAGCAGTACTCACAGCACCTTCGGGATTGAAGTACTCGATATCCCAATAGAGTCCACCCAAACTGGAACCCGCGACGGCCCCCTTGGATTCATTGGAAAACTCTCTTCCCGGCATATCATCCAAAATGCGGTTGTAGAATGTATCCGGCTGCCAAGCTCCCTCATAATGAACAAATTGACCTTTTTTGAGTGCAGCATCTTCCTCTGATTCTCCTACCTTCAGAAAAGTGCTCGCGTCAATTCCGTAAAACACTTTGCGTAAAGGCGGAGCCTCTTCCAGGAAACGCTTTACGTCGTAGTCCTGTGAATCTGCTGTAGGCGCCGCGGCAGCGGGTGCAGCCGCGGTATTTGTGGTGGCGGCTTCGGTTGCTAAAGCCATAAATATAGCTGTTAGTATTCCTATTGAAATTCGTATTTTCATAAAAAAAATCCTATACCATTAATAGGGAGAATACGAATTTTGTCAAATGAGTCAATACTTTTCCAAAATTTTTTCCAAAAAAAACGCGTAATACGGGTTTTTCTTTTGAAAAGTTTTCGGTTGAGAACGGTGTCTCTCTGCTGTAGCCCGGAGACGCAGAGGCTCACGCCAGCAAATAGAGGCAATTCTGCAGGTCCGGGCGCAGTTCTTTCTCCGCTAATTCGCAGAGCAGGCGTTTGAGGGGAATCGATGAGCCGCCTTCGCTTATCTTTGCGATGTTTTTTTCAAAGCTTCGGGCCGTTTTCGGGTCGGAGCCTTCTTTAAGAGAGTCCCACAGCTCCCGGGCAGCCATCACGGCGTTGGCGGGGGAGACCGGAGCCTTCAAGGCTTCATCGATCAGCCGGTAAAACTCCCGGACCGGGTAGGCGCTTCTCTTTTCCAAGAGCCGGCAAATTCGGCGATGGGCTTCGGGGGAGTGTTCCAGAACGAGGTGTCTGTAGCGGGCCCATTCAGTTTCCAGGCGCCGGATGTCGGGTGAAGCGATCGCGTTGATACATTTCACCGCGGATAAATTCTTGTCTTTGACCTCCAGCATGACGTCGGAGCCGCTATCTCTGATCTCTTCGTAGTACTGCAGGAATTGGTCCACATCCAACGTGTCGGAGTGGGACCCCGGCCGCCTGCCAGGCTCCTGCTGCGAGTAGTGCATTTTTTGGGGACCATCCTCCGTCTTCCAGGTGCCGGCGCAGAGAGCGATCCATTCGCGCATGGAATGTGCGGGGTCCGGGTTGACCTCGTGGTGAAGATTGTCGAACACGACCGGGATGCCCTGGCCCTGTCCAATCGACAGAACGTCGGAGACGGTATACTGTCGGTCATCGTTTTCAATAATCAGCCGCCGGCGTATATTTTCATCCAGGCGCCCATATTGCCGGATAAAGCGCTCAATCGCCGCCGCTTTATCCCCGTAAATGCCGCCGATGTGGAGGATGATCTTGTGCTCCCTGCTCAGACCCAGCGCATCCAGGAAGCGTGTATGGTACCGCAGGTCATCCACGGCCCGTTCGACGACCTCCGCATCGGGGGAATTGAGCACCGTGTATTGGCCCGGGTGCATGGAAAGGCGCAGACCATTGGCCTTTGCTTTTTGGCCGATTGCATCCAGTTGATCTTTGAACACTTCCCACCATTTGACCGTGTTGATCGGGTGCGAACCAAAGGTGATGATGTCCGAGCTGATGCGGAAGAGCTTGATGCCGTTACGGATGTTATAATCCAATATGTGGTCGAGGGCATCGAGGTTTGATTGGATGAGGCCGGTCAAAACATTGGGGGTGACGCTTTTCATGGCGCAGGTGCGATGTTGCGTCCCCGGAACGCCGACAGTCAGGCAGGCATAGCCGATCTTCATAAGAGTCTATTGTTCTCTAAATTTTTCGGGTTTCTGCCCCTCGGACCCAGCCGGATGGCAGTCTCACTCTCGGATATAGGGTATCAAAAAATGACAGCAAACAAGGTTGGTAATGTAGATGATGATCATCCCCAGTAAAAGGAAGGTCCAGAATTCTAATTTCCCTATCGTACTGAAGGGATTCGATTCAGGGAGAGAATCCTGTTTCATGAAGGAGTGTTTAATCCGCTGATATAGAAGCCATAAAAGATAGCCGACGCCGCCCGCTAAGGCCCCCAGAAAAATAATGTAGAAACCGGAAAAAATGAAAAACAGGACGTAGAAATTTACTCTGTTGTAAAAGGAGGTCGGCTCCAGAAATAGCTGAAAAATCGCCATAGCCGGAATCAGAGAGTAAAACTTGAAAGAAAAAAACAGGATCAGACCGAGTATAAAATACAACAAGCCGCCTGTTTTCATTAAGGCCATGACCGGCGTCCCCCGAAGGCACCCTGGTTTCCATTTTTCTTTCTGCATTTTTCTTCTTTCCGTTTTTACCGAAGAATCCCGAAGGCAACTTACATGAATTCCGGTTATTTGCAAAATTTTTTTGGGAGGCCCGGTTTTCAGGATAAGGATTGAAAACCGGAGGAAATCGGTTTAGACTTCCTCCTGGCTTTTTGAAAGACGAAAAAGGAGAATAGATGAAGAAAATATTTTTATCTTTTTGGGCGGCCGCTCTGATGCTGGCTGCGGTTGCATTGAGCTCGAACGCCGTCGCAGCGGAGCCCATTGCGGTGAAAACCGATGATGCACAGCTCAAAGTGATGACCTTCAACCTGCGCTACAAAAATGAAAGCGATCCCTATCCCTGGTCCAAGCGCAAAGCGGTTATCGGAGAATTCATCAACGACCGCAAGCCCGATCTCTTCGGCACTCAGGAGGGTGTTTACGTGCAATTAAAGGATATCCAGAACGCGGCGCCGGATTATGCCTGGCTGGGTGAGGGAAGAGAAGGCGGCAGCAAGGGCGAATACATGGCGATTTTTTACCGTAAGGACCGCTTCGAACCGCTGGAATACGACCACCTCTGGCTTTCGGAAACGCCCACCACGGTCGGCAGCAAATCCTGGGATTCGAACTGCACCCGAATGGTGACCTGGGTGCGCTTCCAGGATAAGCTCACCGACAAGCAATTTTACTTTGTGAATACGCACCTGGACCACATGAGCCAGGAGGCACGGATCAACGGAGCCAAGGTGATCGTCTCGACGATTGAGAAGCTCGATAAGAAGCTGCCGCTGGTCCTGACGGGCGATTTCAACACCTCTCAGAAGGATGCGAAAGTTCACGGAGCCTTTGAAGCACTTGGCCTGCAGGATACCTGGGACGTCAAGGAACAGAAGCGGAGCGCGCTTTATAATACCTTCAATAATTTCAAGATGCCCGGAAAAGAAGGCACACGCATCGACTGGATTTTTGTCCGCCCGGATACCCAAGTCCTGGCCAGCGAGATTGTCGTGCCTGAAGAAGGGAAGATTTGGCTCTCGGATCACTCTCCGGTGATTTCGATTATCCAGATGCCGTAATTTCGGAATTCCCAGAGGATTTTTAAAACAGAAAAGCCTTCCGTTTCGCGAGATTCGGAAGGCTTTTTATTAGCGCAAGAGGAGCCCGAACGCCTCATCGTAGGAGAGACCGGCCGAGCGTTTTTCATTCACAAAGGAGCGGATTTCCTCCGGGCTTTGCAGGAGGTGCGGGCTCGTCCGACAATAGGCCGAACGCAGTCCGGCGGTGGAGGCGATGGGGCTTATTTTCATGGGAGGCAGCGAGCATCCGCAGAGGCCCGGAGCGCTCGAGGCATTCGCCAGAGATTGACCCCGGATATTGGGCCGGCGGGTGAGGCCGACCGAGAGGAGCTCTATCGGACGATAGAGACGCTCTCCCTGATCGTTGCGGCCCAGTTCTTCCACTTTCCAATAGGGCGAGAGCCAGCGGATGCCGCCCTGGACCAGTTTCAAGCCCTCTTCCGTCAGGGTGATGCGAGCGAAGAGTCCCTCGTCTCGGGCTTGCAGTCCGCTGATGAGCCCATAGACGCGGTTATCGGGGTAGCTGCGGGCCAGCTCGGGCGTATCGGGATGGCCCAGGTAGACGGCGCGGCCCACGAAGGCACGCTTGAGCCGACCCAGAAGAGAGTGAAAGGAGCGGACCATTCGGGCCAGGGATTCGGCGTCCACCCGTTGAATTCCCTGTTCATGGGGGTGATCGCCCAGAGGGGCCAGAAGAATCCATTTTTCGTGTTGAGCCTGATCATCCAGGGGCAGCGGCGCGGCGATTGAGAATTGTGTTTTCGTGTTCATATTAAAAGATGTTCAATGTTGATGGTTTTCAAGGTTTACACTTTAGGAGACCCCGGGCTATCGTCCGGAGACTCTCGTTCGCTGACCAGAGTTTCTCCGGCGGTGGGCAAAGAGCGTTGATAGCGCTCGAGCAACTGGCGCAGGGAGAGCGGCGCACGGTGGCGGAGCAGGAATTCATCCACCTTGAGGTCCATATCGACATTGGCTTTCTGGGAATTATGGAGGTGGACCTTTGCCAGAGGCCGGACCTTTTCGCCAAAGAGATAGCGGATCACCCAGGAATCCAGATGCGTGTTCAGGGTCTCGGAAATCCACTCCGAGTCATCCATCTCCAGGAGCAGCGCCTCATCCTGCTGCAGAGAGGCGCCCGTGCCGTAGTGGGTAGAGCGGGTGGAGAGATCGCCGCCTCGCCAGAGCGAAATAATCGCGCGGGTCATCTCTTCGACCAGTTTGGGGAAGGGGAGCACACCGGCGTTGCCGCGCTCGATCACCCGGATACTCTCGGTGGGGGAAATGAGGACCGATGAATTGGAGCTAAATTCCTGGAGCGCCTCGAGCATATCGCTCCACTCGGGCGAGCTGCGTTCGGCGGAACTGGTCCCCAGGAGGGCCGGGGTTCCGTGGCGCTGGCAGTAATTGAGCCAATCCTGAAGAGGCAACTGTTTAAAGAGGCAGGCGATGGAGCAGGCCATCATGAGTCCCTCGCCGACGCTCACCATCCAGCCGCCTTCCTCCAGAGCAACTGCCGTGGAGCCGAATTCATTCGGGTTGAAGCGCAGTTTGCCGGTGGTGTTCTCAAAGCACCAGAGCGGCACAAACCGGAGCTCGGCGCTGAGGCGGCCGCTGGGCTCGGGTCTCCAGACGATTTCATGAATGGCATACCTTTTACCGACGGCATCCATCATCTGGCGAACCATGAGCTGGAAACCGCCGCGCTCGTTTTCATCCAGCGCATGGGTGACGGTCAGTTGGGAGTAGAAATATTCCAGCGCCTCCTTGTGGGCCAGGGCCGCGGGAGATTCCTCAAGAGTCAGGACTTCATATCCGTGGCGCGCGACAGCCTTTTTGCGTTTGGAAGAGGAGATGCGGACGGTTTCATCGCGTTCTTCCATGGCTTCCCAGGTGAGGACGGCTTCGCGCAGGCGTCCGGCCGAGAAAGCATCGAGCTGGCGGGTGAGGGCGGAGGCATCCAGAGAGGCCAGCCGCTGCAGGGAGGCCTGGCGCAGGAGAACTGGGGAGCGGCCCAGGCCGGAGCGTTGTTTCATTGCGGTCGTATTCATCTTGTGTGGGGAGAGTCTGGGTCAAGCCCTGAGAGAATACGCAGGCAATCCTGGCAAGGATGTCATCTATTGGGAAAAGAAGAAAAAGAAAAACCGGAAGGATAGATATCCCTCCGGTTCTTATGACACCAGGAGATGGCGCTTGTTCAAGGCGCCATCTTGTAAAATTGGCACCGGTATTCCTACCAGGTCCAGCCCTTGCGGTATTCGCGTTTGACGAAGGCCGCGGATTCAGGGCAATTCGGAGACTTCATGCCCGGACCGTCCCATTCCATGAGCTTGCCTTCACCCACGCGAAGAGCAACACAACCCAGGAGGATGATCTCGGTCAGGTAGGCCGCGATGTCGAAGTTCGAGTAAGCCGGCTTGCCGCCCTTACAGGCTTCGATCCACTCTTTGTAGTGGCCGATGGAGCGCGGGATGCTCACCGGGATGACGTCGGTCTTGGCTGCGTCATGATTGCCGCTGGCCTTGAATTCTTCGTCTTCGTTGAGCTTGACGTAGAACTGTGCGCCGTAATCGTCCGGAGAGAAGATTTGACCCTTTTCACCGATCAGGAGGCAACCCGAAATGGGTACATTTTCAAAGAGCTCCTTAATGTGAGCGGTGACATCATCGTTGGGCTTCCAGCCGCCGTCGTACCAGTAGAAGGTAGCCGGGGCGAGGCCTTCACGAGCCGGGAATTCAAATTTGATCCGGGATTTATTCGGATAGGTCTGGCTATTGGCACCTTCCGTGGCTTCTGCAATGACGCTGGTCGGGTAACCGAGCTTCAATGCGCGGAAAGGCATGTTGGCTGTATGGCAGGCCATATCGCCCAGTGCGCCGGTACCGTAGTCGTACCAGCCGCGCCAATTGAACGGCAGATAACCTTCGCCGTATTCGCGCTCAGGTGCCGGTCCCAGCCAGAGATCCCAATTGACGCCGGCAGGAATTTCAGCTTTCGGCAGCGGGTCTTTGATCCCCTGAGGCCAAACCGGACGGTTGGACCAAACATGGACCTCCTTGACCTGGCCGATGATACCGCCCTGGATACATTCGACAGCGCGGCGCAGACCGTTTTCCGAGGAGCCCTGGTTGCCCATCTGTGTGGCGACCTTGTATTGGGCTGCGGCTTTGCGGATTTCGCGCGCTTCGTACACGGAATGCACGAGCGGTTTCTGCACATAAGCATGGAGACCGCGCTGAATGGCCATCATGGCGGCCGGAGCGTGGTTATGATCCGGAGTGGAGACTATGACTGCATCGAGATACTTTTCCTTCTCGAGCATAATGCGATAATCTTTGTAGTAACGGGCATTGGGGAGTTTTTCCCTCAAACCCTTGGACTGGCGATCATCTGCATCGCACAAAGCGACGATATCCTCGCTCATGACCCCTTCGGCATCGCTATAACCCTTACCGCCACAGCCAATAACACCAATCTTGAGTTTGCTGGTGCCGTCGGCGCGCATGATATAAGGGGCAGACATGGTGCCCAGAGTTGCCAGCGCAGCAGTCTTAAGGAAGCTGCGACGGCCCATACCATATTTGATGACTTCTTTCATAATTTATTACCCAAAACGACCGTGGGTCCTAAAAAGCTCAAAACGTTCCTCCCTCTTCGGGGGTCCTGCTTACACGTCTTTTTATTACCCGCATCAGCATCCAGTTTATATATTTGGAAGGGGTAAGTCAAGCGCGCTCCAAGCGGGAATAAAACTTTTTCGGGCAAAAGAGAG
>CAZSTC010000048.1:0-7645 GCA_964609795.1 uncultured Verrucomicrobiota bacterium | reverse complement strand
GCTTCGAGCCATAAATTGTGCCCCTCAGAGTTTGTGTATCGTAAAACGGCTTTTACGATACACAAAACCTTTTGTGGTAATTAGACGATACACAAACTCACTAAAGGACCTTTTTCCCTTCCGCGACATTCAGTAAACCGGGGGGAATTCCGCTGAGGCGCGGTCTCGCTATCTCCTCTATCGCCCAAGTCCCACGACGTTCCTTTCTACAAAAGAAGGAGGGCTCCCAACTCAGGGAGCCCCTTGGTAACACGTTCTCTCAATCTATAATGAAGACAGAACGAAATCTGTGTCTATGCACTCCAGTTCCAGCCCTTGCGGTACTCGCGTTTGACGAATGCGGAGACTTCCGGGCAATTGGGCGACTTCATGTTCGGGCCGTCCCATTCCATGAGCTTGCCTTCACCCAGACGGATGGCCAGGCAGCCCAGGAGGATGATTTCGGTCAGGTAGGCCGCGATGTCGAAATTCGAATAGGCCGGGGCGCCGCCCTTACAGGCTGCAAGCCACTCCTTGTAATGACCGATGGAGCGCGGGATGCTCACCGGGATGACCTCGGTCTTGGCCGCTTCGTGGTTGTTGCTGGCTTTGAACTCAGCGTCGTCTTTGAGCTTGAGGTAGAACTTTGCGCCGTAATCGTCCGGGGAGAAGATCTGGCCCTTGTCGCCGATTAAGAGGCAACCCGAACCGGGAACCTTCTCGAGCAGCTCGCTGATATCGGCCGTGATCTCGGGGCTCGGTTTCCAGCTTCCGTCATACCAATAGAAGGTGACCGGAGGCAGGCCTTCGCGCTCGGGGAATTCAAATTTGATCCGGGATTTATTCGGATAGGTCTGGCTGTTGGCGCCGTCTACCGCCTCGGCGATGACGCTGGTGGGGTAACCGAGCTTCAGGGCACGGAAAGGCATGTTGGCCGTATGGCAGGCCATGTCGCCCAGTGCGCCGGTGCCGTAGTCGTACCAGCCGCGCCAGTTGAACGGCAGATAACCATTGCCGTATTCGCGCTCGGGGGCCGGTCCCAGCCAGAGGTCCCAGTTCAAACCGGCAGGAATTTCAGCCTTCGGCAGCGGGTCTTTGATCCCCTGGGGCCAAACCGGACGGTTGGACCAGACATGGACCTGGCGGACGGGGCCGATAATCCCGGCTTGGACGCACTCGACGGCGCGGCGCAGACCGTTCTCGGCTGAGCCCTGGTTGCCCATCTGGGTGGCGACTTTCTTGCGTGCAGCGGCTGCACGGAGCTGACGCGCTTCAAAAACGGAGTGTACCAGCGGCTTCTGCACATAGGCATGGAGACCTCTCTCGATGGCCAGCATGGCGGCCAGGGCATGATGATGATCGGGCGTGGAAACGACCACCGCATCCAGGTCTTTTACCTTCTCGAGCAATACCCGGTAATCGCGATAGTAGGGGACATTGGGCAGCTCTTTGCGAAGAGCTTCACACCTTCTGTCATCAGCGTCGCAAATGGCGACGATATCCTCACCCTTCATGTTGTCGGCATCGCTTTTGCCCTTGCCGCCGGCGCCGATGATGGCGATCTTCAGCTTGGAGGGTCCCTCAGCCCGCATGACATAAGGAGCCGATAGGGTAGTGCCCAGAGTTGCCAGCGCAGCCGTTTTGAGGAAGCTGCGGCGGCCCATACCGTATGTATATTTTTGTTTCATAACGTTTCTGTTAAAACCTGTATTCTTTGTCCAAGGCTCTTGCGGAGCTGTAAGCCACAACCAGAGTCTCCGACCAGTAGAGATTTATTCTGTCTCTAAGTCAAGATTACTCTTCGGAACGGCCTGGAAATCCGGTGCCTCCATCAAAAAATAACCTCTGAAGTTGCGGGACAGCAGAAAATATGCCATATTCACTTCCGGGTTGAGAATTGTATGGGGCGAGAAATGAAACTGACAATGAAGACTGCTCTGGCGCAAGTAATCGCGCCTCAGTTGCAGGAGTCATTGGTTTTATTGGCGACCCCCGTTCTGGAGCTCAAGAGCAAGGTCAACGAGGAATTGGAGCGCAATCCGGTCCTCGAAATGGAAGAGGGACCTTCTGCGGAAACCGGTCGCACGGCGGGGGCGTCTTCTCCCACAACCGATTTGCCTTCAGATTCTTCCGGAAACCGTGATTTCGATTCCGGCCCGGAGGTTTCCGGTTCTGCCGATGCCTATGGAGAGCAGATGGAGCGCTTGGCCGAGCAGGGTGAAGGCTGGAAGGAGTATTTCCTCCAGGGCGACCAGCGGACTCATTCCTCCACCACGGTCGATGAAGAGAAGCGGCAGTTTTTTTTCAACTCCATTCCGACCGAGCAATCTTTGCAGGAGTATCTCCTGGAGCAGGTTGACCTCCTGGACATTACCGAGCGGGAGCGGGAAGTCCTGGTTCTCCTGGTCGGCTTCATTGACGAGCAGGGGTATCTGCGGGCCAAGCCTGCCGAGCTGGTGATTTCCACCAATCTTTCCCCGGAAGAGATCAAGCGGGGCCTGCAGCTCCTGCACGAGAATATGGAGCCGGTCGGCGTGGGCGCTCGCGATTTGCGCCAATGCCTGCTCATCCAGCTCGCACGCGCCGGCATGAAGGATTCACTGGAGTGGAAAATCGTCCACGGGCATTTGGAGGCGCTTGGGGGCAAGAAATACCCCGAGATCGCCCGCAAGAATAAGGTCTCAGTCGAAGAGGTGAGCGAGGCGGCTCGGCATATTGCCCGATTGGAGCCCAAGCCGGGCAGGCCCTTCTATTCGGTTTCGAATCTCTATGTTGTCCCGGAAGTTTTTGTAAAAGAGGATGATGAGGGTGAGTACAAAGTCACCATGAATGATGACCTCCTGCCGCGGCTCAAGATTAACCCCATGTACAAGGAGATGATCGGCTCGAGCGATTCCAAGGAGACCCGCAGCTACATTCAGGAGAAAATCCGTTCCGGGCGCTTCTTCATCACTTCTCTGGCTCAGCGGCAGCGGACGATTCGCAAAATCGCCGAAGCGATTCTCTCTTTCCAATCCGAATTTATGAGGGTCGGCCCCAGAGGGTTAGTCCCGCTGACGATGTCCAAAGTCGCTGAAGTGACCGGACTGCATGAGACGACCGTTGGCCGTGCCGTCTCGGGCAAATACATGCAGACGCCCCAGGGAGTCTTTGAGATGCGCTATTTCTTCAGCAGCAAGCTCAAAAGCGATACCCCCGAAGGCGTCTCGAACATCAAGGTCAAAACCACCTTGTCTGAGATGATTTCCGGAGAGGATAAATCCAACCCGCTTTCGGATCAGCAGTTGGTCGAGGCCTTCGAGAAAAAGGGCATCCATGTAGCCCGCCGCACTCTGGCCAAATACCGCTCGGAGCTTGGGATTTTGCCCTCTTCCCAGCGCAAGAGCTTCTAAAAAGCGCCTTATCGGGAGGACTCCTTCTTCAGGAGAAAGCGGAAGCTCTCGTCTTTCACGCTGAAAACCGTTTTGCCCTCTTTTTCCTCCGCGACCAGATTGATCACGGCCGATTTTCGGGGATGCACTTCATTTTCGGATTTATGAGTATGGAAGACGTAGAGGAGCTTGCCCTCCGGGTCGGTGAGAATATCGCCGTGACCGGTACCGTTCTGTCCCACGTTTTTGCGGCTCAGAATCGGGTTGCCTTCATAGCGGCTCCAGGGGCCCAGGGGTGAGCTCGCCGTGGCGTAACCGACGGCATATTCCACATAGCGATAGTCATTTGCCGAGTAGAAGAGGTAGTACACTCCATCGCGTTTGATGACGGTCGGCCCTTCAGCCACGCCGTAATCGTTATTGCGGACATTTTCCCAGGAATCCATCCTGGTGGAGATACATTCGCGGAGGGTCTCCTTTTTGATTCCGGAGAGATCGGGCTCCATTTCGGCGACGTAAATGCGGTTGCCGCGGTCTAGCCGGACGTGGTAGAAGTAGATTTTGCCGTCATCGTCGAAGAAGATAAAGGGGTCAATCTGAAGAAGATCAGCCGGGAGCTTCTCCAGCTTTTTCTGTTTGAAGGGACCCAGGGGACTCTCAGCCGTGGCCAGCGCGATGCATTCATTGGCGGTGTAGGCCATCCAGTAGCGGTCCTGATAGCGGAAAATCTGCGGAGCCCAGAATCCTTTTGTGCCGAAGACATCGCCCTTGACCAGCGCGAAGCCCTTGGTCGCACCAGCCGGACCCTCCCAGTTCTTGAGGTCTTTGGAAGTATAGACCAGGAATCCATCGTGCCCGGAGCCCGGCAGCACCCCTGTCCCGTAAAGGTAATAGGTCCCCTTATCCTGGAAAATGGTCGGGTCGGCCAGCGGGATAGTTTGCCCGGGCTCAGCGGCAGGGAGCGAACCAGCCCCCAAGAAAGCCGTTAAAAGAGAGAGGGATCCGAGTGAAACGAACAACTTTTTCGCTTTATTCCACATGGCCTTATTATCGAGTCTGGCGGCGCACATTCCAAGAGAAAACTCTGATGAACCTTTGACAAAAAAAGCGTTTTGGCTCACCCTTTGGCCGAAAAGGAAGAGGTCAAGAGCTGCCTCCGGAGGTCATGAAGTTGAATTCACGCAACATGAAAAGGCGAGAGAGATTTTTCCGCAATGCGGAGGGAGTCGGGCTGTGGGCTCTTCTCCTCCTGTTCTGGGTCGGTTGGGCCGAAGGGAATTTATCGGCGCAGAGTTTCAGCCCGGCTCCGGAATTCGCGGGTCGGAAAATGGCGAATTTTGAACAGGCTTTTGGGCTCAATGCGCAGGGCTGGAGCGTTGCCCAAAGTGCCTGCTCTGCCAGCGCCAATATCCTGGGGCCCGGAGAAGGGGCCACCTTCACGTTTTTCATCAAACCCGAAACCCCTTATCGCGGAGCCGTAAAGCTCGAGGTCAACCGCTACGGAACCCGTATGCGCCCGGAAGCGCCCGATCAGCCAGTGATTTTTTTGATCGAGAAGCAGGGCACGACTCAAATAGAGGCGCAGATTCCGGCTGAAGGAGCATACGTGACCTTTACCCCCGAAATCGGCGAGCTCTTTGGCGGATACCTTCTGGTTCTGGAGCTCGAGGGGAGAGGCCGGGCCTTTGGCGCATCGGTGGTGCGTGTTCTTAAGGCAGATTTTGGGACGGTCTTTGAGCCGGGGTTCGCGGTGGATCTGGATTCAAGCCTGGAGCTTTCCCAGGTCGTTTTCAATGCCTTCTGGAAGCTCGGGATCAAGGGTGCCCGGCTGGAGACGGGCTACAATCTTTTCCGGGAAGACTATGCGCAATGGGCCTTTGAGAACGATGTGAGCCTGCTCCTGAACGTGGGCGGCGGAAGCTTGCCGGCTTCGGCTCTGCCTCTGGGACGGGAGCGTCCCTGGCTGAGCCCGGAGAATACTCTGCTCGCGGAAGGTCCCCGGGATAACTCCTGGATGAGTTCTTTTGATGAAACCTGGGGCCAGTATTGGCGTGAACTCCTGTGCCGCTACGGCTGGCCGCTGGGGACTATCCAGGCTCTGGAGCTGGAGGTGGACGGACCGGTGGCGGGCGAGAATTTTGCAGGCTGGCGGAGCGATATTCCCCGGTTTCAGGAGGCCTACCGCGCGATGAGCCGGGCCGTCATAGAGGCTCGAGAGAGCGCGGGCGTTAAAACCCTGGTGGGCGCTTCGGGCCGCTCGGCTCTGGTGGGTGAGAGCCTTTTGCTCGAGGGTGGGACTGGATTTCTGAGCGATCTGGATTTTATCAACACCGAGGACTTCTCGCCGGCCCCTGAGCTGGCGCAGAATCCTCTCCTGAGCGGACGCAAAAGCCCCCGGGGTCCGGTGCGCTTCTGGAATTCGGGCGGCGCGCGGCTCCGGAGTGAAGAAGAGATCGCGGCGCTCTGGGCCGTTCGGAGAGCCGGCGGCTTTGTGCGGACAGGCGCCGGACTCCATGCGAGCTCCCTCCTGACTCCGGAAAAATCGCCCGAGACCCCTCTGGCAGCTTCGTCAGATGTGGAAAAAACGGCCGGGGGCGTGGCGCAGGTATGGGCACCGGCAGCCGCAGTGGCCGCGGCTCAGAAATGGATCGGCGGACGCTCATTCCGGGAAATTCTCTTCAAAAACGGGTTGCCCTGGGTCTTCGTCTTTGAAGGCTCGCAAGTCTATCGAGACGGGGTGCCCACGGGTAAAATCCATCCCGGGGATGGAACCGTCGTCGTGGTCGGAGATTTGAAAGAGAGTCTTCCTCCGGACCGGACCCCCTTCCGCTCGGTGAAGATCAATCCCGGTGCCAGCTTTTCCATCGAGAATCCACGGGATGAATTCCGTGTTTATGATTTCTACGGCAACCCGCTCCAGAGCGTGGCGTCCCGGATTACCCTTCCGCTCAACGGCAGCGGCTACTTTCTGAGGACGACCGGCCGCAGCGGCTCCTTCAAACGGTTGCTCAAAGCGATCAAAGAGGCGCAAATCCGCAACGTCGACCCGGTGGAAATTATCGTCTATGACTTCACCGCTCCGGTATTGAGGCCCAAAACTACCCTGAAAATCCGCGTCTCCAACGTCCTGAATCAAACCGTGAAGGGGAGCCTCCAGGCGTTGGTCCCGGGGATTGTTTTCGAGAAGGAAACCTTTGAGCTCAAACTGCGCCCACATGAATCCCGGGTGGTCGAGATGCGGATTGTGCCGCATCTTTCTCAGGAGCGCGACGGCAATAACTACCCCCTGATTATCGCCTGGAGCAGTCCCGAGGGGAATATCCAGCACGCCGAGACCCTCCACGTCCAGTGGCTGGCGCGGCATACGCCCGAGCTGGATGGAAACCCCGAGGATTGGAAAGAGATTCTGCCGGTTTCGACCTTTACGCCTCTGGCTCCGCCCGATCCGGCCGCGCCTTATGAGCCTTTTAAGGATTGGCCTCTGGCGACCGAGCGCGACACGGTGAGCGGCTGGGTGGCTTGGGATGATGCCTATTTCTATTTTGCGGCCCGGACTCCCGGCTTTCGGCCGATGCCCCGTTTTTCTACACGCGATGAGGAGAGCTACTTCTACCCGCAAACGGTGAAGGATGGCTCAGCGGAGCTCTCCTGGCCTGCAGGAGTGCGGCGCTTCTCCTACCGCATGGCCCCGGATTTGCCTTCGGGCAACGGCAACTACAATGTACAGATCGCCTTCAACGTCCTTCCGCCGGAGAAGAAGGGCCTGAGAGCTTATGCGCCCGAAGCGGTGCCCCTGGCCGGCGCTTACCCCGACAGCGATTACGAGTTCGCCCTCAACCTCTGCCGGGACGGGGGAACGGAAATCTTCTGCCTGAGCCGCCCGGAGGCTCCCCGTAAACATTTCTATCCGCGCCAGCCGGTTTCGCCGCGCGATGGCGGTCCGCTCGCCGATGACGCCCGGCTCGTTATCCGGGGCGGTTTTTGCGAGTGCGCGATCCCCTGGAGCCGGATTCCGGAGGTACGGGATAGAGTGTTGAAGGGCAAGCCGATCAAGTTCTCCTATCGGGTCAATGCCGGTGAGCGTGCCTGGGAATTGCCCCAGGGACGCAGCGCCTCCCGAGAAAACCCTTTCACCTTCCACGATGCCGGCTCGATTCACTGGGCCAATGAGCTCCTCTTTGGTATCGAGCCCGCTCCGAAAAAATAGACTCCTCTCGGGGTGCCGTGTGGGGTACCGGGAACCACGAATAAACACGAAGAGACACGAATAAAAAAGGAACAGAGAACCACAGATA
>CAZSTC010000047.1:3648-16584 GCA_964609795.1 uncultured Verrucomicrobiota bacterium | reverse complement strand
CACCTGAAGCCAGGCGGAAGAGGAGGCTATATCCGATTTGACCGGCGGCGCCGGTTACGGCGATTCTGATAGGAGTATTCATCGTTAATAATTTCTAGATCGTTTTGGTTATTAAAGGATCGCTCAGCACGCAGGGCTTGTGGAAAGAGAGCTTGGTGCATTGCTGCGGATAAACACCCGCCCGGGAAATGTACACCAGAGGAGGAAAATAATCCAGTAGAGAAATGAATTCTAAATTCAGACCGCGGAGGCGCGCATTGCCTCAAAAAAAAGAGCGCCTGTATTTGAGGTAATGTGATGTGTTATTCTTACTTCTTGATAAATACTTTTTCTTTATAAGCTGTCAAAGTAAATTTATCTTTAAGAGTGGTACCCTAGATATGGTGTTTGGGGGCATTTCAAAATTTTATAATTATGAAGACGAAAAATAAATTCAGTGCAGGCGTGTTGCGCCTGTTAGCGTCATTCATCCTTTTGGCAACGCTTCTGGTTTTGCCGAAGGCACAGGGGGCAGTCGGTGATATATTCACGATAGGCGAGCTGAGATACACCGTTCTGACGGAGGAACCGGCCACCCAAACGGGGACGGTTTCTGTTCAGGCAGAATCCACAGAAATATCTGGTGATATCACGATTCCAACGTCTGTCGCTAAAGGGGAGATCAATTATTCAGTCACTCTTCTTGCGGATAGCGCATTTCGGGAATGCAGCAAGCTGACAAGCATCGTTATCCCGGACAGTGTCAAATCTATGGGTAGTGAGGCATTCTCCGACTGCAGCAGTCTGACAAACGTAACCATAGGCAACAGTGTCACTTCTTTCCTTTTCGATGCACATTTTTGAGGCAATGCGACGGACCTTTTTTTAAATAAACCTTGCAGTATAGGTTGACTCTGCTAAAATCCTCGCTAGATAGTTCGTTATGAAAGGCCAAAAATTAGCTCGAGTTCTCAAATCAGTCATACCCGGAATAGGTATTTTGAGTCTTTTTCTTTGTTTGACCGGATGTTCAGAAAAGCCGGAAACGCTCCCCGGCTGGGCTCTCTCCTCCGGCGCTCCCGTTGAGGCGGTTGCGACAGAGTCCAAAATGAAAATCAACTATCCCCTGGATGAGGCAATGTTCCCACCCGAAATAATTGCACCTACTTTTCTCTGGGAGGATACCACCCCCTCCGTTGATCGCTGGGTCTTGAGCTTCCAGGCCACCTCTTCCGTGCAAAGCTTCCTCTGCAAGGAACCCTCCTGGCGCCCCGATCAGGAAACCTGGCAGGAGATGAAAAAAATCTCCGTCGAAAAACCCCTTTCCGTAACGGTCACCGGCTTCAGTAAAAAACAGAACGAGAAACCGCTCTCCGCCTCCAGCGTGCGGATATCCACCTCCACCGATGAAGTCGGCGCCCCCATCTTCTTCAGAGAAGTCATCCTCCCTTTCCTGGATGCCGTCATCGACCCCTCCAAAATCCGTTGGCGTTTCGGCTCCATCGACAGTGAAGAACAGCCGCCGATCGTCCTGGAGGGCCTCCCCGTTTGCGGTAATTGCCACTCCTTTTCTCAAGATGGTTCCCTCCTGGCCATGGATGTCGACTATGCCAACAGCAAAGCCTCCTATGTCATTACCCGCACTCAGGAAGAGATGAAGCTCAACACCAGCGATATCATCACCTGGAACGATTTCCGCAAAGAAGACCGCGAGCAGACCTACGGCCTCCTTTCCCAAATCTCCCCCGATGGCCGCTATGTCCTCAGTACCGTCAAAGATAAATCGGTCTTTGTCCCCATCGAAGACCTCTATTACTCCCAGCTCTTCTTCCCGATCAAAGGCATCATCGCCTGCTACGACCGAGTGGAGGAGAAATACATCCCTCTCAAAGGCGCCGATGACCCCCAATACGTCCAGAGCAACCCCACCTGGAGCCCCGACGGTAAAACAATCCTCTTCGCCCGCACCCAGGCCTACGACCTGAAGAATACCCAGGGACAAGGCAAAACCCTGCTCACCCGCGAAGAATGCAAAGAATTCGTGGAAGACGGGAAACCTTTCAAATTCAAACTATATAAAGTCGATTTCAATGAAGGGCAGGGCGGTGAAGCAGCTCCCCTGGAAGGCGCCAGTGAAGAAGGCGTCAGCAATTACTTCCCCAAGTATTCCCCCGACGGCAAGTGGCTCGTTTTCTGTAAAGCCTCCGACTACATGCTCCTCCGGGGCGATAGCCGCCTCTACATCATGCCCGCTCAGGGCGGTGAACCGCGCCTCATGCGCTGCAATACCGACCAGATGAATTCCTGGCACAGTTGGTCCCCCAACGGCAAGTGGCTCGTCTTCAGCTCCAAAGCCAATGGCCCCTACACCCAGCTCTGGCTCACCCATATTGACGTCAATGGCGAAAGCACTCCTCCGGTCGTCCTGGCACATTTTACCGGACCCGACCGCGCGGCCAATATCCCCGAGTTTGTCAATCGCCCTGCCGACTCCATCCGCACTATTACCCCTCAGTTCCTCAATGATCTCTCCTGGTGCCGCGCCGGTGACGAGTATTTCCGGAACCACAAACCCCAGGAAGCTCTGACCAATTACCTCTACGCTCTCACCATCAATCCCGATTGCTACCAGGCTCATCAGAAAATAGGCTTCCTCTATTTCAACGTCTTTGATCGGCTCCAGGAAGGAGTCTCTCACATGGAGAAAGCCCTCAAAATCGAGCCCCGCTATGCGATGACCCACTTCGATTACGGCATGGCCTGCTTCCACATGAAAAATTACAAAGCCGCCAAAGCACATATCGCCGAAGCCATCCGCCTGATTCCCAACGGCATCGACAAACAGTACGATTCGGCGGAAATGCGCTTCCAGCTCGGCCGCGCCATCCTCATGGAGGGTGAACCGACCGAGGCCATTCCCCCACTTGAGGCCGCGCTCCAAATTAACCCCAACCATGCCGAGGCCAATTATCTCATGGCACTCCTCTGCATCAGCAGTGATGATATTCCCAAGGCCATCCCCTTGATGCAGAAAGCCATCTCCAGCAATCCCAAAGTCGACCGCAACCCGGAAATGCACGCTCGGGTCGGCGCCTACTACGCTGAAATTAAACAATACAGCCAGGCCCTCAGTGAAGCCGAGCGGGCCCTCGCCCTGGCGCAGTCACAAAATAACGCCGCTTTAATCGACGAGTTGCACCAAGTCATCCCTCAACTTCGCGATTTGGCCGCCCGGGAATAATTTTACACATTCACCGTTTTGTGTTAGATTGTCTGCTGATTTGGCCCCATGGGGTCGAGAATAAGCAATGTCTAAGCAAAACGATAATAAACAAGACAACGATAACGGGTTTCGTCCTAAATTGGATAAGAAATCGCCTCCTCCTTTTGCTTCCAAAGGCCTCCTGGCCTGGTTCTTTATCCTCGGGATTATCTGCCTTCTGATCTTCTTCCGCGAACCGCCGAGCAATGGAGCCCAAGAAATCTCCTATAACGAGTTTATCGCCCTGGTGGAAAATAACCGCCTGGCCGGAGGCGGAGAAATTGTCTATAACCCCCAGGCCCCAGAGCTTAAGGAAGTAATCGGTAAATACCTCGTCGAGAAAAATGCCGATTCTTCCTCAGCCAGCACCTCCGCGTCGACGCCCATGCCCTTTGTCATCAAGACTTATCTCACCGATGATTTGCGGGAAAAACTTTTCATGGCCGGCTTCAAAATGAAGGAATTGAACACCGTCTGGCAGAACCTCCTTTTTGGCATCCTCCCCTTCATCATCATTGCTCTTTTTATCTACTTCCTCCTGATGCGCCAGATTCGCGGTGCAGGCCGCGGAGCAGCCACTTTCGGCCGCAGCCGAGCCCGGATGCTGAACCGCGAAAAAAATAAAACCACCTTTAAAGACGTGGCCGGTGTCGAGGAAGCCATCGAAGAGGTCCGCGAATTGGTCGAGTACCTCAAGAACCCCAAGAAATTCCTGAAACTGGGCGGCAAAATCCCCCGCGGCGTTCTCATGGTCGGCTCTCCCGGTACCGGTAAAACCTTGCTCGCCAGAGCGATCGCAGGGGAGGCCGAAGCCGATTTTTACAGCATCAGCGGCTCTGACTTTGTCGAAATGTTCGTCGGTGTTGGCGCCAGCCGTGTTCGCGATATGTTCGAGCAGGCCCGCAAAAACACCCCCTGCCTGATCTTCATTGATGAAATCGACGCTGTGGGCCGCAGCCGCGGTATCGGACTGGGCGGAGGCAACGATGAAAGGGAACAGACCCTCAATGCGCTCCTCGTGGAAATGGATGGCTTTGAAGCACAGGAAGGCGTCATCATCATTGCAGCCACCAACCGTCCCGATGTCCTGGACCCCGCTCTTCTGCGCCCGGGCCGCTTCGACCGCCAGGTCGTTGTCAACCTGCCCGATATTAAAGGCCGTGAAGCCATTCTGAAGGTCCACTCCGCTCGGGTCAAACTGGCCAAAGATGCCAATTTGAACACCATCGCGCGCGGCACCCCGGGCTACTCTGGTGCCGAGCTGGCCAATCTCCTCAACGAAGCCGCTCTCATGGCCGCCCGCGCGGATAAAAAAGAGATCGATATGTCCGACCTGGAAGAGGCCCGCGACAAAGTTCGCTGGGGCGGTGAGCGCCGCAGCCTGGCATTGACCGAAGAGGAAAAACAGATCACCGCCTGGCACGAATCCGGCCACGCGCTCCTCAACGTCCTCCTGCCGCACATGGACCCTCTCCATAAGGTCACCATTATTCCCCGCGGTCAGGCTCTGGGCGCCACCATGTCTCTGCCGAAGGAAGATATCCGCAACCGGACCCGCAACCAGATGCTCGATATGATCGCCATGGCCATGGCCGGGCGCATTGCCGAGAAACTCATCACCAACGACATCTCCACCGGAGCCGCCGGCGACATCAAAATGGCTACCCAGCTCGCACGCAACATGGTCTGCCATTGGGGCATGAGCGATAAACTCGGCGCCGTCCTCTATGGTGAGGATAACGAATACGTGCTCCTGGGCCGCGACATGGTCCGGGGCAAAGAATACAGCAACGAAACCGCCCGCATCATTGATGAGGAAGTCCATAGAATCATCCGCGAAGCCTATCATATTGCCGAAGATTTGATCCTGAAAAACCGCGATAAAGTCCAGCTCATCGCTGAGACTCTCCTGGAAAATGAATCCCTCTCCGGTGAAGAGGTTGCCTCACTTATCTGGACAGGCAAGCTTCCGCCTCCGCCCGAGCCGCCTCAGGTGGCCGCCAAGCCTGTAGTGGAAACATCGGAAACCGTCAGCCTGGCCGATTTACCCCAGGAAGACCCCCCTCCGGCTCCTGCCACGGCTTGATTCAACCCGGATTCACCGCTTTGAACAACCTAATCCATAACAGCCCGACCATGAAGCTCTTGAAGTTTTACCCTTTATCCCTCGCTCTGGCCGTTCTTTTCCTCTTTGCCCCGGCGCAAAGCACGGCTCAATCCGGCCCCTCCCCGCGGAAGGCCGAGGTCTTGAACGGAATCGACGTCCTGAAAAAAGATGCTTTTGCATCGCTTCAGGGCAAAAAAATCGGCCTCCTTACCAATCAGACCGGCCGTGACAAAGAAGGCAATTCCACCATCGATCTCCTCTTCAACGCCCCCGGAGTAGAACTCGTGGCTCTCTTTGCTCCCGAGCATGGCATCCGCGGCGATAAAGACCAGGCCGTCATCGAAGACGGCAAAGACGCCAAAACCGGCCTGCCCGTCTACAGCCTCTATGGTAAAAACCGCAAGCCCTCACCGGAGCAATTAGCCGGCCTCGACGCTTTGGTCTTTGATATTCAGGATATCGGCTGCCGCTTTTACACCTACATCTCCAGCATGTCCTACGCCCTGCAGGCCGCCGCAGAGGCCAATATCGAATTCATTGTCTTGGACCGCATCAACCCCATTAACGGCCGCGACGTCGAAGGCCCGGTCCAGATTGACAAATCCACCTTTGTCGGCATCCACCCCATCGCCCTGCGCCACGGTATGACCATCGGCGAACTGGCTCTCATGTTCAACCAAGAATGCGAGTATCATGCGCGCCTCACCGTCGTGGAAATCCGCGGATGGAAGCGCAAAATGTGGCAGGACCAGACCGATCTGCCCTGGGTCAACCCTTCTCCCAATATGCGCAGCCTCTGGGAAGCCGCTCTCTACCCCGGTATCGGCCTTCTGGAGTTTACCCCCATTGCCACAGGCCGCGGCACCTCTATCCCCTTTGAGCTCCTGGGCGCTCCCTATATCCGGAGCGATAAGCTCGCCGAGCGCCTCAGCCAATACGAGGTGAAGCACATTGATTTTACTCCCTTTACCTTCACCCCGACCGAGCGTCAGTTTGCGGGCGAACCCTGCCACGGTTTGCGCTTCAATGTCCTCAACCGCGATAAACTCCGAATCATGGATGTCGGTATCGCCCTGGCGCAAATCCTCCATCAAGATTACCCCGATAATTATTCCCTGAAGAACCTCAACACCCTTTTGCTGCACACTCCCACCCTGGAGGCCATCCGCCGCGGCGACTCCCTGAGCCAAATTCACTCCCTCTGGGCTCCGGAGTTTAAAGACTTCAAGAAACGCCGCGCCGCTTACCTCCTCTACAGATAAATCGATCAAGAATGGGAATTTCCCCCAAGCAGTTCAGCCAAATGCAGAAACGGCTCGATTCAGCCGCTTCCGGTTCCGAAATCGCCTTGGGTCTCAATAAAACTCACTCCGTCCTGCTGGGGATCGATCCCTCGCTCCGCGGAACCGGCTATGGCATCATCCGAGTCGGACCCCGTCGCGATCAACCCTCTCTCCTGGAGTGCGGCACCATCAAGTGCCCTCCGGGGCTCCTGCATTCACGCTGCTTCCTCCAAATCGCCTCCACCCTCCGGAGCGCCATCGAAAAACACCAACCCACCGTCTGCGTTGTCGAAGGCCTCTTCTACGTCCATAACCTCAAAACCGCCATCGTGATGGGTGAAGCCCGCGGCGCAGCACTCCTGGTCGCTGCCGAGTATGGATTGGATATTTTTGAAATGGCTCCTCGACGTGTCAAACAGGCCATTGTCGGATACGGGGGCGCCCAGAAACTGGCGGTCGCCAAAATGATCCAGCGAATGCTCTCTCTGCAGGACCTTCCCGAACCCGATGCCGCCGACGCCCTGGCACTTGCCCTGGCCTACCTCCAGGAATCCGGCAAGCCCACCCTCACTCCCCTGGAGAAAATTTAAGGGCGCCCCCAAAACAGCGGAGGGCTACTCTTCAACCAGCTTTTTGATTCCTCTGACGAGGTTATTGAAACTCGTTGACCTGTTGCTGCCATCAATCCTGAGGAAGGGTGCAATACTTTGCGAACCTGAAATTTTTTGGTATTTGTTCTTGGTCAGCTTTTTTAATTCTTCCGGCGCATTGGCCAAATTATCCGGTACCTTGTATTTTCTGTTGTTTTGTTGCCTGGATAAACCGCTTATACCCAGTCCCTGCTCCACGGCAGCCAAATCTCCCAGGAAAAAACTCTCCAGCTCGTGGCATGCAATCCTCACCAGGGTTCGCCCGGCCTTGCCAGTCTCTTCAATAATATCCCTCAGTCCTTTTTTAGCCTCAACACAGTTGGCGCCGTCCTGATCCATTAGAACAAGAAAAACGTCCTCGTTCCCTTGCCAATGCTGAATACGACGTTGCAATTTATCCGTAAGGTCACGCTTGCCTTCAAATGCAATCGTCTCGAAAAAGACCCCTTGAGGGAGGATTTTTGGAAGAATCACCTTCAGGACTTCTTTTGCCGATCTCTCTTCGAGTAAACAAACCAGTTTCATCACGGATTTGCTCTGCCAAATAAACCTTCTTTCCAGAGAGACCCCATTTTATCCCCATTCTTCATGTATTCGACGATCTGTGCATCGTCTTTGGCCCGCTTGACCGTGGAGTAACCAGCCTTCTTCTCCAGCCAGAACACTTCATCCACCTCGGCAGCGTTCAGAAAATCGGGAGAGTGAGTCGAAACGAACACCTGGCCGCCTCTCCTGGCATAATCTCTGAATTCCTCCGCAAGCTCCTCAAGCAGAGTCGGGTATAACTGGTTTTCCGGCTCTTCAATACAAAGAAAAGGATGCGGCTTGGGATCGTGTAAAAGAACAAGGTAGGCAAACATCTTTATCGTCCCGTCAGAAACGAATTTATCAATAAAGGGATCCTTAAATGCACCGTCACCGAATTTTAAGAGCAGCCTCCCATCTAGCGTATTCTCAGTCTTGATACTGTCGACTCCCGGAACCCGTCGGCGCATTTTTTCCAGAATTTTATTAAAAATTTCCGGGTGTTCCTCATGCAGCGTTCTAGCTACCAGTTGCAGATTGTCGCCCGTGGTGGATAGATGGCTGTCTTCGCCTGTGGCCTCTTTACTTCCCCGGGCCATGCTGATGTGGAAATCCGAAACATGCCAGTTCTCAATGAGATTCCTGAGTGCGGCCGCCGCCTTGAAACGTTGAAACTGACCTAATCCTTTGATAGCCAGAATATCTTTTGATTCCAGCGTCTGTTCTTCTTTATTCAATTCCTCGTCCGTTTTATCAAAGTCTTCCTCATTGGTCACAGCCTCACCCGAGCCATTTGTAAAATCAAGAAAATGGAAAGGAGAACCATGTTGACCGCGTTTGTAGCGCAATATCTCCCGTTTTACGCATATTTTCGATTCCACGATGCCAATCTCCAGCGCGTAGGTAACCAGGCGCTCTTTTCCGGTAATAGGCATTCTGTACTGTATCTCAATAGAGATGCTCTCATTCTGAGCACCGCGCGAAACCACTTCCTGAAATCCCCCTCTACCCCGCAACGCAGTGGATACATTGTGCGTCAGGCAATCCTTGAGAAATCCAAAGACATCAAAAAGCGTACTCTTCCCCGAACCATTTGCGCCGACAAGGATACAAAGACGGGGGATATCCACCAATTCAACATCCTTGTAGACCTTAAAATTGCGCAATCGAATGGATTCTATCTGCATAATGAAAAAATTAAAAATGACCGATGAACCAGCACAATCCTTTTATAACTTTTTTTTGCACCTCATTCAATCCTTCTCTTGCCGGAAAATTTCAGACTTTAAATGCCATCCCGTCACTTCTTCCCACACAAATTCAGCCATTGACTCCAATTTCCTTTTCATTTAGAATCTTGCGGTTTAACTGTGTATAGCTTCTATACAGTTGTTTTTAAATAAAATGAATAACAATTCGAAAGGCGGCCGCTTTCAGCCGTATATCTCCCCGCAAATGCGAGTGAGGGAGTTGGGTATTGTCCCGGTTGCACTGGGGGCACTGTTAGGTATGGTTTTTGGTGCATCTTCCCTGTACCTGGTCCTCAAAGTGGGCATCACGGTCAGCGCCTCCATCCCGGTCGCAGTCATTTCCATCACGATCTTCAAGCTCCTTTCCAAAATTGGCCTCCGCAACGCCACCATCCTGGAGAACAACATTGTCCAGACAGGCGGCTCGGCCGGTGAATCCATCGCTTTTGGTGTCGGCGTCACGATGCCGGCCATCATGCTTCTGGGATTCGAGCTCGAGCTGGGCCGCATCATGGTCGTAGCCACTCTGGGCGCCTGCCTGGGTATCCTCATGATGATCCCCTTGCGCCGAGCCCTCATTGTCGAGCAGCATGGAGTCTTAAAATACCCCGAAGGAACCGCCTGCGCCGAAGTCTTGAAAGCGGGCGATGCAGGCCAAAGCAGACAGATGGCCCAGGATCAACAACGCCCCGGACGCTTCAATAGACCCCAGAATGCCCCTCAAAAATCCAAAACGGGGGCCCTCAGCGGACAATTGATTTTTGCCGGCTTCGGCATCGGTCTCCTCTACAAAGCCGCCATGGCAGCCTTCCACCTCTGGAAAGAAATCCCCACCCGTATATTCAGCGGTATCTATAAGGGCGGCTCCGTCGCAGCCGAAATCTCGCCTGAGCTTATGGGCGTCGGCTACATTATTGGCCCCCGGGTCGCCAGCATCATGTGCGCCGGTGGTGTCCTCTCCTATTTGGTCCTCATCCCCCTCATTAAATATTTCGGCGATGTGCTACCCGAACCGCTCCTCCCAGCCACGATGCTCATTAAAGATATGAGCCCCGACCAGGTCCGCGGCAATTACATCATGTATATCGGTGCAGGAGCCGTCGCAGCCGGCGGTATCATCAGCGTCTGCAAGTCGATGCCCATCATCTGGAGCAGCATCCGTGCGGGCCTCGGCATGGTCAGCAACGCCGTCAGCGGTTCAACCCAAAGAAGTCGCACCGATCAGGATCTCCCTCTTAAATTCGTACTGATCGGCATCGTCCTCCTCGTAGCGGCCATCACTCTGACCCCGGCTCTCAAAATGAACATTTTGGGCGCTCTGCTCCTGGTCGTTTTCGGCTTCCTTTTCAGCACCGTGAGCTCCCGCGTCACCGGCGAAATCGGCTCTTCCTCCAATCCTATTTCCGGAATGACCGTCGCCACCCTGATTTTAACCTGCCTGGTCTTCCTCGTGATCGGCTGGACCGCTCCCTCCTATTATATAACGGCTCTATCCGTGGGCGCTGTAGTGGCTATCGCCGCCAGCAATGCCGGAACCACCTCTCAAGACCTCAAAACCGGCTTCCTCGTCGGAGCAACCCCGAAATATCAGCAGATCGCCATCCTGATCGGTGCCCTTTGCTCAGCCCTCATCCTGGGCCCGGTCCTCATGCGCCTCAACACCGCCGGCACCATCTACGTCCCCCATTTAAGCTACGAAAGCGTCACTCTTTCTGCACCGCCTCTCTCCAAAACCGATCAATTACCCCTTTTCTCCGGCGAGTGGCTCCCTGACAACAAAGAGTATCGTCTCCTTTCCGTGCCCGCTTCAGGCGAATATAACGGCCAGACCAATCTCCTCTCCCCGGGCAGCTACCTCGTCAATGAGACCAACCTGCCCCAATGGAAATTGATGACCAATTACCCCGCCAACCTCAAGGCTGACCCTGAACAATTCAAAGAAAAAACCACTCTGGCCGGCATTCAGGGCCGCCAGGATACCAATCAATATCACGTTTGGTTCAACCAGGACCCGAAAGCGGGACGCGTCGGCGAATATCTCGCCCGCGAAGATGGCTCCATCGCCTACATGGTCGATCCGGGTGTCAACGGCACCTATTCCGTCCGCCCTGATGGCTCCGTCGTTCCCAAGTTCGGCGCTCCTCAAGCGACCCTCATGGCCACCATCATTAAAGGCATCCTGAGTCAGGAGCTCCCCTGGGGACTGGTCCTGACCGGTGTCGTCATTGCCGTCCTTCTGGAAATGTGCAAAGTTCCCTCTCTGGCCTTCGCTGTCGGTCTTTACCTGCCTCTTTCCTCGTCAGCCCCGATCTTTGCCGGCGGCATAATTCGCCTCCTGGTCGATTGGCACATCAAGCGTAAACACAAACACAGAAGGCTCACCCCTGAGCAACTGGCCGCTGAAGGCGATAAGAGCCCCGGTGTCCTCCTGGCCTCTGGCTACATTGCCGGTGGCGCCATTGCCGGTATCGTGATCGCTTTTGTGGTCGGAGTCTTCCCGACGGTTGCAGACAATATCCTCACCTGGGCCCAGGCTCACAATCCATTCTTTGCCGGGGCCTGGTCCAACACGCTCTCGCTGATCCCCTTTATCCTGATCGGTATTTTGCTCTACCTGATCGGCCGCGATTACTTTAATAAGTTTGAACCCGCTCCCCGTTTCCAGGGACGCGGTCCCGGTGGTCCCGGCGGTTTCGGTGGCGGCCGCAGAACCTATGACCCTCGCAGACAGGGCGGACAAGGCGGCTCGGGCGGCAATCGCCCCTACAGACGCCCTGACCAGCCCAATAGAAACCCACGCGGGCCGCAGGGTTCCAACCCGTCTTCCCGGGAATTCTCCTCAATGGATTCAGGGTCCAGAAATCGGATGCAGAATAACAGGTATCAGAAGAACAATTCTTTTACCCCTTATCCTCCGGGCTCGAGACTTGAATCCACCGATACATCGGATTCCTTCTCCCCCGGGGCCGGACAACAGAATCGCGTTTAGCATGGCAGCCATTGTCTCACGTTGAAGAGAGATGACCCGGCTTCGCACAGTCACCTCGCTCCTTTTGCCGGAGCTCGAGCCTTATCGCACGATGAAGCGCTCTTACGACCAGCATTTGCAGGGCATCTTCATCGCTGAAGGCGAGAAGGTCGTCTCTCAGCTCCTGCAGAGCCCCTATCGTATCCTGAGCGCGCTCATGCCCGAAAAGTATTACCGACGCCTCCAGCCCCTCTGTGACGTCCGTCCGGAAGATTTCGATATCTTCCTCGCCGATAAAGAGCTCCTCAAAGAGCTGACCGGCTACAAATACTATCAGGGCGTCCTGGCCATCGGCCAAATCCCGGCCAGACTCTCCCTTCAGGAAGCTTGGGAGCGCTCGCCATCGCCCCGCTTTTTCATGGCCGTGGATGAACTGGCCAACGCCGAAAACCTGGGCGTCATGATCCGCAACGCCGCCGCTTTCGGTGTCCAAACCGTGATCGTCGGCTCCCTCTGCTGCAATCCATGGCTCCGGCGCTCCATCCGCAGCTCCGTGGGCAATATTTTCTCAATCAACATCGTCGAAGGCGTCGATATCCGGAAAACTTTCTCCTGGCTCCGCTCACGTTCCATGCAGGTCATTGCCGCTCACCCTCATGCGGAGTCCCACACCCTGGGCTCCTATGACTGGACCCGCGGCGATCTCTGCCTGACCTTTGGCAACGAAGGCCAGGGAATACCCCCTGCCGTTCTGGATGCCTGCTCCGCCTCGGTCTCTATCCCCATGAGCAACCGGGCCGATTCCATCAACGTCGCCTGTGCCTCCGCCACTTTCCTCTACGATGCCTGGCGGGTCCGCACTCAGTCTGCCGCCTCCGCATCCTCCGTATTGCCTCAAAAATAGAGCGCACC
>CAZSTC010000047.1:0-3548 GCA_964609795.1 uncultured Verrucomicrobiota bacterium | reverse complement strand
TTGGCATCAATCCTCGGATCCACTTCAACCTCCATTGAGCAAGCTGGTTTCGGAATATTTTTTTCTAAATAAATCTGCAAAAAGGGGTTGACAGAAAGGTCTCTTCTGTTATTCTGCCCAGTGAGATTTCTTTGGAAAAATTAGTTGTGAATGCCTCACCCACAAGCACGTATGCCCCCCCGGATGGAGATTTTCCCGGCGATGTGGGCTTCTATAAACAAGCGAGACATATTGGATATTATAAAATAATTATATATGAATATAAATCAATTTTATTGGCTTGAAGACTGTATACCTGCTATTACAGTTCAGTTAAATCTTGAAGATTCCTATTTTAAACAACACGGTTATGTGGAGAAACGTTTATTGGTTGGAGATTATGAGGGAATAAAGTTTCCAGCTGTCTTTATCCATTATCGTGGAAGAAGATGGGAAGATATTTTAGGAGTTGGGTGGCCTCCTTTATATGTAATTTCAGAAAATATAAAGAATATCTTTGAAAAGAATAATCTGACCGGATGGAAAACATTTCCTGTAGAAGTGTTAAACAAGAGGAAAAAGAAAGTGGAAGGTTATTATGGAATGTCGATAACCGGAAAATGCGGTCCCGTGGATGACAGCAAATCGGAGATAGTGCCCTACACACAAAGTCGCTACGTGTTGGGAGAAAAAGCATACAAAGGCTATTACATTGGCTTGGATAAATGGGATGGAAGTGATTTCTTTATACCTGAAGGAGACTGTTGGCTTATTGGGTCACAAAAGGTGGCGGATGTATTCAAGGAAAATCAAATAAAAAGATTAAAGCCCGTTAATCTTGCAGATGTTGAAAGGCGGCTTGTTGATCTGGAAAAGGATGAAGAACAAGATGACGGTGAAGGAAAAGAATAATCAGAATTATCGTAATTAAGTTTATGTTTTATAATATATAAAAGAGTATTATTTAAATATATTTATAATGCAAAAGAAAATTTATTATATACTATGTATTTATGCCATATTGAAATGTGGCCTTCTTTTGCAGGTTGATGCGGAGTCATTGACACCAAAGACTGGAGAGAATTGGACAGTTGATTTGTCGGATGATGTAAAGTTAGAAATGGTCTACATTTCCCCCGGAACTTTTGAGATGGGGTGCCCCATAGATGAACCACTTCGAATGCATTACGAAACGCTTCGCACTGTCACTTTGACGAAGGGATATTGGATGGGGAAATACGAAGTTACACAGAAGCAATGGCAGGCGATAATGGGAAATATGTTCAGCATCGGATGGAAGCGGATAGGAGATGATCTTCCCGTTCACGATATTGATTGGTATGCTGCAAATGAGTTTTGTAAGAGATTAAATGAGAGAGAAATTAAAGCAGGGAAACTGCCGCCGAATTATCGCTACGTTTTACCCACTGACGCTCAATGGGAATATGCGTGTCGTGCGGGCACGAAGACCGCTCTGAATAATGGGAAAAACATAACGTCTGTTTGGAAAAGGAAGTTTTGGATATTTGGGGAATGGCTCCTTTACGCCGGATTTGAAATAGGCAGAGGCCATTGGACTGACTGTCCCAATTTGGGCGAAGTGGCATGGTACCAGAATAATAGTCAGCTTCAGCCACATCTCGTGGGACTCAAAAAACCAAACGCCTGGGGATTGTATGATATGCATGGGAATGTAGCAGAATGGTGTGCCGATCGAGATACTGCAGACTACCCGAGCGACACTTCTAACATAGACCCGATAAGTCCTCCCGCATCCATGGATAGGCTCTACGATTCCAATAAAACCCGAGTCTTGAGAGGAGGCAGCTACTCCAGTTCTGTTGACATGTGCTCCCAGTCACGGCGTGATCAGTATGGTAGCTTCCCTGGTATTGGGGAAAATGATGTAGGATTCCGCTTAGCCCTCGTTTATTTCGATACGGAAGAAGATATCCCTGTACATAGCATACAAATTCAATATTCAGACATAACTCGCAAAAGATCGCCAAGAAAAGAAAAGGTAAGTTCAGGTGAAAAGAGCAACTGACATTTTTCCCGGTTTGAAATCGGCATTGGCCCTGGCAAACAGCTCGGGTTCGATTGTTGAGTCCTACGTTTACGATGCTTATGGCAATGTGACGATCAAGAATGGGAGTGGAACAGTGATCAGCACTCCTGCTTCAACATATAGTCTTGTAGATGATGGAGATGGAGATGTTGATTTGGGTAAATGGGATTTGTTGAAAAACACTCTATTGAAATTAGGTTCTTCCATTAAATAGTATCTAGAATTCCATAATAAAATTAACTATATAATTTAGTAATTATAAAGAATATGTGTTTTGAGAATAAAATAATATTTTCTCAAGCAAAGAAAACAGTTATGCTGATCGTTTCTTGGTGTTTGCTTGTGCCTTTGAGTCATGTAACTTTTATGGAAATGAGCTATTATTATTTAAACAGGAACATCGAACTTGGCTCATTTTTAGTTCTAATCTTATTTTTTGTATATATTGTATTTAAGATGAAATGGTTCGATTTTAAAATGCAATGGGCGTTTATATGGGTGCTTTTTAGTTTGTTATATTTAGAAAATATTATAATGCTATATCTTTTTAAAAATGATGCGCTGGTTGATGCAGCCATAGTATACCCGATGATCAGTTGTGGAATTTTTTTTATTTTTCATCTGTCTAGAAAAATCTATTTCAATAGGGCTATAAGGGCGTTTTTTTTCCTGAGATCAATTTCCGATTGCGAAAATACATCCATGCCTATTAGCAAAAGTGTCCGTTCGTTTGTATCAGCATATAGTTTTATATGCTGTTGTTGTTATGTGAGCTGGTGGATAACTGCAATAATTCATTGTAGCATGTATGACTAAAATTAGCAACTATTTTTATTTCAATGAGTTATACGATTCTGTATAGGGTTTCCATGATTTCTGCTGGGTTAATCTTCGAGTCCTGCGTTCACGATGCTTCTTTTGCTGTTTCATCAGGTGGTCTGCCTGTTACTGCAACTTGGTTTTCGGGAACTTATGTTGTAAAGGGATGTTGCATTATAATAAAAAATGAAATCTAAATACATAGAATCTTTTTATTTAATTTGTATAATATTGTTATTTTCAATTATAATATGTGTGGTTATTCAGATTTTATTATGGAAAACAACAGATAATAGTTATTGGGATGCTATTCTAAAATACTATGCTTTATTAGGGATTATTTATATCTATCTTTCTACATGGATTATTAAGAAAATAATGCACCATATTATTGCTTCATCGTCAAAATGAGTGTGTATGAGTAAGGACAAGAAATCAAACTTAGGAAATATGCCGATGAACTCCATGATGGATGAAAACGAGGCATCATCACCCAATCGGTTTACGGCAACCGCTTCCTCTTCCAAGGCCGGGAATACGATTACAAAACCCAACTCTATAACTTTAGAGCAAGGTGGTATGATTCCGAAACTGCATATTGACTCAACAGTAGAGCGCATATTTTTCAGGCAATGCGGAGGGCTGAGGAAATTAGAGGAGTCCTAATTCGCTTCTGGACAGG
>CAZSTC010000046.1:0-16622 GCA_964609795.1 uncultured Verrucomicrobiota bacterium | reverse complement strand
ACCGGCGCCGCCGGTCAAATCGGATATAGCCTCCTCTTCCGCCTGGCTTCAGGTGCCGTCTTCGGCCCCTCTCAGCCCGTCATCCTCAACCTTATCGAAATCGAACCCGGTATGCCCGCTCTGGAAGGCGTGGCTATGGAGCTGAACGACTGCGCTTTCCCGCTCCTTCAGGATATCGTCATGACCTCTGATCTGGATAAGGGCTTCAGAAACGTCAATTGGGCACTGCTGGTGGGCAGCGTCCCCCGCAAAGCCGGTATGGAGCGCAAAGACCTCCTCGGCATCAACGGCAAAATCTTTACCGGCCAGGGCAAGGCCATCCAGAAAAACGCCGCCAGTGATGTCCGCATCCTGGTCGTCGGCAATCCCTGCAATACCAATTGCTACATTGCCATGAATAACGCCAAAGACATCCCCGCAGAGCGCTGGTTCGCAATGACCCGCCTGGATGAATCCCGCGCCAAGGCTCAGCTCGCTCAGAAAGCCGGAGTCCCTGTCTGCCAGGTCTCCAACCTGGTCATCTGGGGCAATCACTCCGCCACACAGTACCCCGATTTCTACAATGCCCGTATCCAGGGTAAACCCGCCACCGACGTCATCCGCGATGAAGCCTGGCTCAAGGGTGAATTCATCACCACGGTCCAGCAGCGCGGTGCCGCCATCATCAAAGCACGCGGCGCCTCCTCGGCTGCCTCCGCTGCCAATGCCGCTCTCTCCACCGTGGCCAGCTTGAGCTCTCCCACTCATCCGACCGATTGGACCAGCGTGGCTGTCTGCTCCGATGGCTCCTACGGAATTGAAAAGGGTCTGATTTGCTCCATGCCGATCCGCGTCGACAATAAGGGCTGGAACGTCGTTCAGGGCTTGGAAATCAACGATTTCAGCCGCTCCAGAATCGATGCCAGCGTTGCCGAGCTCAAGGAAGAAGCCGCCGCTGTCGCCGACCTCATTGAGAAATAACAACTCCTCACAGTAGGAGGATACGAAAAAGACGTCTGGGAATCCCCGGGCGTCTTTTCTTTTTCCTCAATAACGGGCCGGTCTCATGCCCTCGGATGCGATTGATCGTACACCCGTTTGAGCCGCTCCACCGTCACATGCGTATAAATCTGCGTCGTCACGATATGCTCGTGACCCAGAAGCTCCTGAACGCTCCGCAAATCTGCCCCCGCATCCAGGATATGCGTGGCGAAGCTGTGCCTCAGCTTGTGCGGCGTAAATGAGGGGTCTAACCCGGCCAACGCCAGGTACTTCTTGAGATTATGCTGGATAAGCCGCGCCGTCGGTGCTTCCGCTTTGGAGTGCGAACTCCAGAAAACCGGCTCTTTCGCCTCAGGCACCTTCCCCAGCTCCTTCCAGTAGCGCCGGATAGCTTCCAGGGCCGGGGCCCCGATCGGCGCAATCCGCTCTTTCTTCCCCTTGCCCATCACCCTCACCGATTGACCGCCAAAGGAGACATCCTCCACCTTCAAGCCGCAGAGCTCGCTGATTCGCAGCCCGCATGAGTAGAAAACCTCCAGGATCGCCTGGTCCCTCCAGCAGGCATGAACTTTCTGCTCATATTTAAAGCAGGGCTCCTGCGCTCCTTCTCCCTTTTTGCCGCTTTTTTTGCGTGCCCTTTGCACCCGCTCGAGCTCGACCAGAGGCGCTTCCAAGAGCCCGACAACCTGCTCTTGCGTGAGAAATTTCGGCAGCCGCTTTTCCTGCTTCGGTATCGAGATATCTTTAATGGGCGTCGTCTCGAGCATCCCTCTCCGAATCAAAAACTTGTAGAAAGAGCGCAACGCCGAAAATCTCAGGTGGATCGCCGCCCGTTTGAGCTTACGTGCTCCCAGACTTCTGAGATAAGAACGGAAATTTTCACGCTTCAGCTTGAGCCACTCGGCCCGGCCACCACAGTTCGTCTCGTACCAGAAGCTGAAATCCTCCAGAGCCTGCCGATAATTCCGGCACGTATAAAGAGAAGCCGCCCGCTCGGCAGAAAGATACTCCAGGAAATCCTCCGCTTCCTGTGCCAGGAACACCCGCTTCTCCTGCCTCGGAGCCTCTTGACCTCTTTTCCCGCCTGCCATTGTTTGCCTTCTTCGGAAATCAGAAAGGGATACGACTCTTTTCAGAACCGCATCCCTTGCTGAATAATTACTTCTTTAAAGAAGCTCCTGGACTATGAGAGTGCCCAATCGCCTCTCCAGAAGGGCATCATGAGATTGCTCGCTTCCACGTCGCCCACAATCTGCTCTGCAACCGGATCCCACTTGATCGCACGGCCCAGACGCATCGAGATCATGTTCAGGAGGCAAATCGTGCAACTGCGGTGCCCGATCTCCACATCTGCAAAGGGACGATTCCCCGAGCGGATGCATTCCAGGAAGTTACCGTGATGGCTGCTCGTGCGGCCCAGGTCAACCTTGAAGCTCTTGCGCAACTCGCGGTTCTCATTGCCCAAAGGACCGTTCTCATCAATCAATTCCAGCCATTCGGGGTTCGATGCTTCCAGCGTTCCCTCATGAATATGCTCGAAGACCCAGCCGTCAGTGCCGACAAATTTAATGCCGCGTCCGCCGGGGCTCGTACCTTCCGGGACCACCGTTCCGCCAACCAGTTTCACTCCGCTGGCATAGGTGTTCTCGAACTCGAATTCCATCGGCGTATCATAAATACCGTGCTTGTCATCCCAGCCGCGTGCCTTGATCTCGACTGGGCCCGTATCATCGCTGTTGTTACCCAGCTGGCCGATATCAATCACGTGCGCTCCGCGGTCAGACATCTCGCCCGCACCGTAAAGCAGATTGAAACGCCACTGATGGTGGACTCTTTCTTGATAATATTGCACCACCGGAGTGTGCCCCATCCAGAAATCAAAATCCAATTCCACAGGTATCTTCTGGATACCCGGAGGTACTTCCTTGAATTGGCGAATCTGCTGATGATGCGCCTCAACGGTCGGCATCTGGATGTACATCGTCTGCAATTTGCCGATATAGCCGTTGCGGACCAATTCCGCCGCATAACGGGCATTGGCGCGTGAACGCTCATGGCTGCCAGTCTGCAGCACTACGTTGTACTTGCGCACGGCGTCGCGAACCGCCTTGCTCTCGGCAATCGAGTTGGCCAGCGGCTTCTCGCAATAAATATGCTTGCCCGACTTGGCTGCTGCCACGCTGATAATGGCGTGCCAGTGGTCCGGTGTACAAACCGTAACGGCATCGATATCTCTGCGCGCCATGATTTCACGGTAATCATTGTACTTCCGGCAATCCTGATTGCCATAACGCTCATTCACGACCTGGGCTGCCGCATTCATGCGGTTGCTGTCTACGTCGCAAACCGCCACCACTTGGACCGACTCCGGCGCCAAAAACGCCCTCATGTTCCCATTGCCCTGACCGCCCTGGCCAATCGTGGCCATCACGATCTTATCGTTAGCTCCAAAAGCACGGGAGGGAATAATCGTGGGGAAACCGATCATCGCGGCAGCACCCACGAATGAACTGGCTTTCAAAAACCTTCTACGAGATAGTTTCTTCATACGTGAGGCATATCTTCTCAGTTTACCCCCCTCTTTTCAAGGAAATTTATCGTTTTTTAATCAACTTTTTCTCTCGCTATTGCTTGACAGCCCCCTCTTTTTACGCTTCAATCTCCCCCTGCCTTGAGGCCGATAGGGCGTATGGGCGTAACCAATGATGGTTTCCCCGTCTCCCCTCGGTAGGGCCTGGAGAGGAGTGAATTAGAAGTGACTGAATTAAAAGTTAGAAAAGGCGAACCGCTTGAGCGTGTTCTGCGCCGGTTGAAAAAGCGTCTCGATCGCGAAGGTGTTATCCGCGAGGTACGCAATCACCGTTATTTTGAGAAACCTTGCGAGAAAAAACGCCGCAAGATGAAAGTCGCACGCTTCTCTGCCATGTTGGCCGCGCGGCATGCTGAAATGTAATTGATCCCTCTGAGGAGCCTGCTCCTCTGGGCTAAGTTATGCGCTCCCGGTCCTTCTTCGGAGCGGGAGACAAGTCTCTTTTTAAGGACGATTCCTCATCGGGAGTCGTCCTTTTTAAACCGCTGATCTTCCTTTTTTCCCTTCTCTTAATCCATCTGCACAAATAATTATAAAAATTAAAAAATACATATCCATTTCATTATAAACAACTTGTATTAAAAAATTCCTATCCCCGTCATCACCAGGGACATTTTTATTTCTACAGTGCACTCATTTCTGCTACACTTGATTCTGGAACGGCTTGGCTTCCGCCCTGCCCTACCGATATCTTATGTTTTCGTTGCAGAAGTTTTTTTGTCGCGATGAGAAATTCTTCGACTTGATTGAGGCTCTGGCCCAATCAAGCTCATCCAGTGTTAAAACTCTTGCCCACTTTTTGCTCAACCCGGGCGACGTGGCTTCGGTAGACGGCATTGTCCAGAAACGCCGAAAAAGCAAGGAACTGAGTGATGAAATCGCGCATCAACTGTGCGTCTCTTTCATCACCCCCTTCGAGAGAGAAGACATCGAAGCTCTCACCTCCTCACTGACCAAGATCAGCAAAACTTCCGAAAAATTCATTTCACAATACTTCCTCTTTAGAGATGCCATTAAGCACGATGACTTCAACAGGCAATCTCAACTCTTGGAACAATCCGCTGACCTCCTCCTTGAAATGGTCAAAAAGCTCCGCAAAAATCCTAACGTGGAACAAATCAAGGAAATGAATTCCAATCTCCTCAATTTTGAAGCTGAATCGGATCGGATCATGCTCCTCTTCATGCAGGAGCTCTTCAATAAAGCCGATACTTCCATGGTCAACCTTCTGGCCAATAAAAATTTGCAGGAGCTTCAGGAAAAATTGACCGAACGCTTCCGCGATGCCGGCAATGTCGTCTTTCGTATCGTGTTGAAGTACTCCTAAATCCCCTCTATGGGAATATTCAACCGCTCAACCGCTCAACCGATTTGTTCTTCCTGAGGAATAACGTATGATTCTCGTTCTCTGCGTCATCATAATCGCCTTGGCCTTTGAGTTTATCAACGGCTTTCACGACACCGCCAATGCCATTGCCACTTCCGTCTCGACTCGTGCTCTCACCGTCCGCAATGCCATTATTGTCGCTTCAATTTTTAACCTCATCGGCGCCCTTTCCGGCCACGCCGTCGCCAAAACCATCGGTAAAGGCCTGGTTGATATCAATTTCATCACCCAGGAGACCATTCTCTGCGCTCTCCTTGCCGGTATCGTCTGGAACCTCATCACCTGGTTTTTCGGCATCCCTTCGAGCTCCAGCCACGCCCTGATCGGCGGCCTTTGCGGGGCCGCTCTCTCTGCATCCAATATGAACTGGAGTGTCATCCTTTGGCGCGTGACCGATGGCGAGAAAGTGACCGGTCTTTGGCCGCAGGTCATTAAGCCTATCTTCACGGCACCCGCCGTCGGCTTCTTTATGGGATTCCTCTTTATGGGCCTGCTCCTGTGGCTGTTCATGAAGTTCAAACCCGCCCCGGTCAATCGCTTCTTTGGCCGATTCCAGATTTTGAGCGCTATGTGGGTCAGCTTTTCCCACGGTGCCAATGATGCCCAGAAAACCATGGGTATCATCACTTTGAGTCTTGTTTCCGCAACCGCTGCAGGCACTTTCGCCTTTGTTCCCGAATGGATGAATTTTCTCAAACTCGATGCGGCGAATTTCGATGTCCCCGACTGGGTCACTTGGGCCTGCGCCATCACTATGGCCGCGGGAACCGCTGCCGGCGGCCGCAAGATCATCAAGACCATGGGCACCAAGCTGGTCCGCATGTCCCCCATTAATGGCTTCGCGGCCCAAAGCGTCGCGGCCCTCGTAATCCAGGGTGCCAGCCATTTGGGAATCCCCCTCTCCACGACCCACGTTATCTCCACTTCCATCATGGGTGTCGGTGCCACAAAGCGCTTCAGTGCCGTCAAATGGGGCGTTGCGGGTAATATGATCTGGGCTTGGGTCCTTACCATCCCCGTCACCGGTTTTCTGGCCTTTTATATCATGAAGTTGACCTCTTGGATTATGCTCAGCTCAAGCAGCGGCACTCCGCCGCTCTAAACGAGCTTGTGCCCCTCTCCTTTTTCAAACAATCTCTTTATAAAGAATTGCCTTACTTTTAGGGAGAGCTCGTGGGTAATATAAAGGGCGGTTGCTTTTATTTTCAACATCCTCCCCGGGATGCCAGAAATATAAAAAGGCCAACTTTAAGGTTGAATACTTTATGTCACGAATTAATGTCTTTCCCGGTGCCTTTCGAGGCCCTGCTTTCCTGCCCCGGAGTGAGAAGCGCCCTTGCATTTGCGGGCGCTCTTCTCTCCCTCCTGCAGTTCACTCTGGTGCATCTTTTTCAAATAGCGATCCTGTCCATAAAGATGTCGCTTATCCCACAGGTGCATTCACCCAGCTTAAATCATTTTTCTGCCCTAAGGATAACGCATGATTCTTGTTTTTTGCGTCATCCTGATCGCCCTCACCTTTGAGTTCATCAACGGGTTCCATGATACAGCCAATGCCGTGGCAACCTCTGTCTCAACCCGGGTCCTTTCTCTGCAGAATGCCATCATTATTGCTTCTGTCTTTGCCCTGCTGGGAGCACTCTCGGGCCATGCTGTCGCCAAAACTATCGGCAAAGGCCTGGTAGATATTCATTTCGTCACTCAGGAAACCATCCTGAGCGCGCTCATTGCCGGTATTGTCTGGAATCTCATTACCTGGTATTTCGGCATCCCGTCGAGCTCCAGCCATGCCCTCATTGGCGGCCTTTGCGGGTCAGCCTTCTCCGCGGCCAACTGCAACTGGGCGGTTATCCAATGGAGTTTTGAAGAGGCTGGCCGGATGAAAGGTCTCTGGCCCCAGGTACTTAAACCGCTGGTCATGGCGCCTGCCGCCGGTTTTTTCTTTGGTTTTCTCCTCATGGGCTTCCTGCTCTGGACGTTGCGAAAGTTTAAACCCGGTATGGTAAACCGTTTCTTTGGTAAATTCCAGATACTGAGCGCCATGTGGGTCAGTTTTTCCTACGGCACCAATGATGCCCAGAAAACTATGGGAATCATTACCTTGAGTCTGACTGCCGCCACCACGGCAGGAACCTTCGACGTCTTGCCCGACTGGATGGGATTCCTTAAACTCGATGCGGCGGTTTTCAATGTCCCCAACTGGGTCACCTGGGTCTGCGCCATCGCCCTGGCAGGCGGAACTGCCGCCGGAGGCCGAAGAATTATTAAAACCATGGGCACCAAGTTGGTCCGCATGTCCCCCATTAACGGCTTTGCAGCACAGAGCACAGCAGCCGTGGTCATTCAGGTTGCCAGCAGTTTGGGTATCCCTCTCTCCACAACCCACGTCATTTCCACCTCCATTATGGGCGTCGGTGCCACAAAACGCTTCAGCGCAGTCAAATGGGGTGTCGCTGGCAATATGATCTGGGCCTGGGTTCTCACTATTCCTTTTACCAGCACTCTGGCGTTTTTTATTTTTAAGCTTATCCTCTGGATTTCCCCCAAATCCGCCCCAATTCCGCCTCTCTAAAAAGCCCGTTTCAATACGCATATTTTTGAGGCAATACATGTTTGCTATTATAGCCTGTTGTCTCAACTACTTCGTTAAGTATTTGGCCCTTAGCCTTTTTACCCCGGAGAAGACGATAACGCTTTGCTTTTAATTCAACGTACTCTTTTGTTGCTTCCATGCTCATATTCAGAGACATACATATGTTTTAGTGCGTTCTTTTTGAGGCAACCACATTTTTCTCCTATTTCCTCATTCCCTTTTCGGTGCGCGTATTTTTGAGGCAATGCGATCCACGACAAATACGTAAATTTTGCTTGCATCGAGACTAGGAACTTTACATACTGGAGAAAGTTTGTGATTTGGAAATCACAAAAAAACTATGAAAAAAATTGTCTTAGGTTGTCTTTGTTTGGGGGTTAGGTTTAACTGCCGTTGTGAGCGCTACTCTCGTCATGCACCAATGTCGAGCTACGTGCTCTCTACAGAATGGTGAATTGTACCAAATGGAATGGAATTGTCCAACAGGAAAGGATTGCCTTGCTTTTTGTGGTGCTGTACCCCCAGTAGGGACTTGTGTTGATGTGCGCTAATACTAGGTCTAGGTTGGCCCATATTGTCCTATTGGGATTACCGGTTATTATACTGATAGTTGCAATTGTTTTTCATAAAAATCTCCCCCCGGAAAATTTGGAAGAAATTGAAGCACCCAGTAGCAACCCTGTTTACGTTGACCTTAAAGAAGCGTGGTTGACGAATAAATTTGAACCTCTTTTTGCATCTTCTAATCTAAGCAGCAGAGTGAAAGATTTGAATATTCGCTTCACTGACTGCGAGGAATTAAAGACCGAATCCTCTTCACTACGCGAGGCTGTGTGTAGCGTTTTACAGTCTCTAACTTCCGAACAGTTTGATAAGTATTCAAATGCGAGAGTTGCCGGGAAATCCCATACAATAAATCCCAAGGCGATTGCTTTGCAGCAGGGTATCTTGCAGACATTTTATAACACGGATCCTTCGGGCAACTTGGAAGATATCCGCAGGGTCTATTGGGAAATAATAACGGATAATGGGAAAAACGCATCTTTTTGGCAATCTATATGCTGGGAACAATCTTGGGTAGACTGCCTGAAAACGAATAAGTTTGATTTATTTGCATCCTTGGGAAATTTTACGAGTTTTGCAATGCAGCAATTTCCTAATTGTGGTGTGGTTGGGTATTCTTCTTCATTTAAATACACACCTACCCCAGAGGAAGTGTTTGAACAGCAGAAGCAAATAGTAGCTGCACAGGCCTATATTCTGGTCAAAACAAGTGAAGAAAAAGCATATCCTCTTATTATTCAATTTCATTGGGCTCCTTCCATTAAAGCCTGGCTGCCGGATTTCTTGGCTGTAGCGTATGTCGGATCAAGAAAAATGGATCCCGTTTTCTAGTTCTTCAAATATGATTCAAAATTTCTTCCTTCAATCTGTTGCTGTTGCTCTAACAATCACTGGATTAGCCAAAATTTTGAGCATTCTTGGAACTGCTGAAATACTGGAGAGATATGAACCTATTCTAGGATTTTCTTTCAGGTTAACTTTTTTGATTGTTGGCTCATTAGAATTAGGAATTGCTTTTTTTGTTTTTTTTCAAAAAGGAAAGTTCTGTCCATAATATTGGTCGGTTGGTTGGCAACTGTGTTTACGTTATATAGACTCGGATTATGGTTTATCGGATGGCAACATCCCTGTCACTGTTTAGGTGAATTAACTAGTTTTTTGCATATTTCTGAATCTTTCGCTGACATGACTATGAAATATCTCATTTTTTATATTTTTTCAGGATGTTTCATTTTCTTATTTAAGAAATATTTCATTTATGAAAAATAAAAATAATTATATTTTTTATAGGTAGTTTTATTTAATAATCTATTTCTAAAATTAAAAATAATTTTTTATTATGTTTTTTTTGTTTACATAATACTGATTTTAGATAAAGAATAATATATTTTGAATATTTAGTGTAAATATGACTAAAAACATCGATGATGATGTTTAGCACGATGTGGATATATTTTATTTGATAGTTTTTTAGCAATTAAAGGATTTAGCGAATTATGCATTATAATTTATTTTTTTGAATAATACATTAAATATACTACTTATATTTTTAATTATTTATAATACTAATATTCACTTTTATCAAACGGTCACTTTTATCTTCCCTTATTTCCTATCCCAGTGTGTTACTATGACATACTTCTCTGAAATTTTACTTTGAGTAATAATTGGAAAAAATTTGAATGGAGAGGCATATATTGGTCCACTGTTTTAACTTTCTTGGTATTGGTACTATCGAAACTAGTACCGGGGTGGGGGCTGTGGTATTCTATTACTGATTGGTATCGTCCTCAGATCAATGCCTTGATGGATGGACGTTTATGTTTGAGTAATACGCTCAGTGACCTTCAGCACGATAATGCATGGTCGGGCGGTGGTGTTCAACAAGTATGGGGATTGGGTGTGCCCTTCTTGCGATTGCCTTTTGAATGGCTAGCGTGCGCATGTGGATATGACGCAGCCCCGAATCGGCTGGTATTAGGCTTCTGGATTTTCTGCGCAGCCTTCTGGGGCTATCGCGTATTAATACACCAAGAAATTGAACAAGCCAGCACGTCCTTTGGCGCGTTGCTAAATACCAGCCAACACGTTTATCTTCAGAAAATAATAGGTTTGCTATTGCTGTTATTTTTTCCTGCGTTTATTATGCTTTTACGCTCTCGCATGATGGTCTTTGAAGAAGCTTTAGCCTATACCTACCTGTATGGAATCGTAGAGGCTTTTACTCTGCTTTGGTTTATCCGCAAGCTGCAATTAAAGAGGTGGCTTATTCTTTGTACAATGGCAGGATTGGGGGCTTTTATCCGTCCGACGTTACTTTTTTATGGTTTTTCCTCGCTTGTGACGAGTGTGCTGGTGCTTTATGAAAAGCGTCCGTATTTGACACAAGTAGAAACTCAAAAGAATTGTCCATTGCGCTATGGTTTTCAAAGTTATTCATGGCTTATGGGACCAATTCTTTTTATCCTAGGAGGAGGATTACTTTTTCTCACAAACTTGCAGAGGTTTGACAACGGGTTTGAGTTTGGCCACAAGCTTAATGTGCAATGGGGAGACGCAATGTTTGGTTCGATGTATTCAACCAGGTTTGACTACCCCTATGAAAATGAATCAGTGGTCTCAGCAAGCAAAGAACTTTTTGGGATGCTTTTTCTGCCAGCGAAATACAACAACGGCAATTGGTATGAACAGAATTTATTTCCAGGTCAATCAAAAACCTTTCGCTGGAGGGAGACATACTTGAGAACGTATGATATGTCGGTTCTCGGCTTGGTATTGTGTGGTTTCATTGCGGGAGGACTGACTCTGGGTCTAAGAAAGCAAAGAGTACAGAAATTATTTTTTGATAACACTTTAACTTATTCATATCTCGCTGAAGTGGCGTATTTGACTCTTTGGAGCTTTTTGGCCGTTGTGCCATTGGTTTATTTCTATCTTTGGACACCGGTCATCACCTCCCGCTACATGTTGGATTTTGCCCCAGCTTTTGCAGTAGCTATTTTTGCCTTTTATCGGTATGGACTTCAGCGGATAAAAAAGCCCGAGTTAGCCACCCTCCTTGGGGTAATCTTCTTGGGTTGGCTCCTGGCAGATACTATCTTATCCCTGCACGTTGTAGAACATGGTCCAAGCTGGCAGACTTCTGTTGGTCTAAATACTCAGGTATCGTCACAGCATTACCAACAGCCCGGGAAAAACGAAACATATTTTGATGGCCTTGGCTGGGATAAAGAAAGTGGTGCATCAAGTCCAATTGTCACCGTATTTCTCCACAATGTTGATTTTCTGGAGCTTGAAATCGAGGCAAACCAAACCCTCATTCAAACGATGTCGCAAGCGGGGGAACCAGATTTCCTTAAAGCACCCCCAGAGGTAATCCGCGCCAAGATTGGTGTGGAATATCTAGTGCGTGAATCCATTTCCTTTACTAAAAACGGATGGAAAATCCGTTTTAAAGGACCTCACAAAAAAGTATATCAAACCGGGTATCAAGTCGTATTCTTAGCGATGATTGCCAAAGAACATCTAGGCTATATGAATAGCACTTGGCTGCTCAAATCTGTACGGTGGAATCAGACCGACAAACCCAAAAGTGTTACCTCTTATGTGGCTTCTGTTGAGTCTCCCGAGTTGTCCAAATCATCTCAAACACCGCCTCTCTAAGAGGCCCTTTCCTGTTCCATTTTTTCAACAAATCCCCCTTTTCTCAAAAAAAACTTTACTTTCATAACTAATTGGTTTTTGATAAGAGAAGCGTTGCTTGAATTTCAAACGTCCTTCGGGATGGGTAACCTGAAAAAGGCAGCATAAACGTTGAAAACTTTATGTCTTTTATTGAAGTCTTTCCTGATGTTTTTCAAGGGATTACTACCTTGTTTCATAGTGAGCCCAAAATCGCAATTACTCGAATTTTCCTTATCCTCCTCGGGTTTACACTGATGTATTTGGGGCGAAAGGGTGTCCTGGAAGCCATGATTATGATTCCCATGGGCTTGGGAATGGCTACTGTGAATGCGTCGGTAATGTTTTTTGACCCCCTCGGTATCCATGCACCCCACGGAATGAGCACCCTCTTTCTCGAAGCTCAGGTAGGGGCCGGCCTCGAACCGGTACAAGCAGCCGCTGATACCATTAAAATTCTCGGGATTGATTGGCTTCAACCGGTTTTCTCTCTCACTTTCAGTAATAACCTCATCGCTTGCCTTGTCTTTTTAGGAGTCGGCTCCCTTCTGGATATCGGTTATGTGCTGGCTCGCCCGATCGTGTGTATGACCATTGCCATGTTCGCCGAGCTGGGCACTCTCGTCGTCTTCCCTCTGGCGGTCTATTTCTTCAATTTCTCACCGCAGGAAGCCGCCGCCATCGCCGTCGTCGGCGGGGCTGATGGCCCCATGGTGCTTTTCACGGCTCTGGTCCTGGCACCGCCTCTTTTCGTCCCCATCTCGATTGTCGCCTATCTCTACCTGGGCCTGGCCTATGGCGGCTACCCCTACCTGGTAAAGATGATGATCCCCAAAAAACTGCGCGCCATCAAAATGCCTCCCCCGGTCAAACCGCCCGTCGCCTACAACTCCATGGAGAAAATGATCGTTGCGGCTATTTTGTGCGTCGTTCTCTCTCTGCTCTTGCCCATTGCCGCACCCCTCATCTTCTGCCTCTTCCTCGGTATTTCAATCCGTGAATCAGGCGTCAAACCTCTCCAGGACCTCGTCAGCGGTCCCATCCTCTATACCGCAACTCTCTTTCTGGGTCTCACTCTGGGCGTCCTCTGCGACGTTAATACGATTATGGATCCCCGTGTTCTCCCGCTTCTCCTCCTGGGAATGCTCTCTCTGCTCATCTCGGGTATCGGCGGCATCCTGGGCGGCCTCTTTATCTGGTGGATATCCGGAGGCAAAGTGAATCCCGTTGTCGGTATCGCTGGTGTCAGTTGCGTCCCGACTACCGCCAAAGTGGCACAAAAAGTCGTCAGCCATGACAATCCCTCTTCCATCATCCTGCCCCTGGCCCTGGGTTGCTGCATCAGCGGTGTCATCACCTCCGCTATTATCTCCGGCATCTTCTGCAGCCTCCTCAAGGCCGATTCCAGCTTTTTAATCAACTTGCAACAGGCTTTGGGAAATGTCGTTCAGTAACAATATAGAATCATAAACAATTACCTATTTTATCCTTATGGTACTGATTAAATTCATCCTCTCACTCTACCTCATGGCAATCGTGGTTGCCTTTTTTATCGCTTTCCTCCTGGGCTTGATGGGGCGGGTCATTAAGGCCCTGAACATCCAGGAATTACACCCAGTTCCAATCCCCGGTACCCCCGCAGGGCAGATCATGCCCCCGGCAGCCGAGGCCGACTATACCGAAATCGCAGTCGCCATCGCGGTTGCAAAACGAGAAAGCTCCAGTAAATAAGTACCCCTAAATATTTTAACCCATGAAAAAAATTCACTTTATGTTGACCGCCTTCCGTGATGGATTCCAATCCGTCTTCGGAGCAAGAGTATTTTCCAAAGACTACCTGCCCTTGATTGAGCATGCCTCCAAGGAATGCGGTATTAAACATCTGGAGGCCGGCGGCGGCGCCCTGTTCCAATCCGCCATCTTCTATACCCGCGAAAATGCCTTCGATGTCATGGATAGCTACCGCAAAGCCGCTGGACCCGATGCCGAATTGCAGACCCTGGCCCGCGGTATCAGCGTCGTCGCCTTGAAGGCTCAGCCTAAAGACGTCATCGACCTCCATGCCAAAATGTTCAAAAAACATGGGATCACGGTGATCCGCAATTTCGATGCCCTCAACGACGTCAATAACCTCATCTGGAGCGGGCAATGTATCCACAACGCCGGCTTGAAACACGAAGTCGCCGTCACCATGATGGAGCTGCCTCCCGGATGCACCGGCGCGCACGATGTCCCCTTCTACGAAAAAACACTCCGCAGCATCCTCGATGCCGGCATCCCCTATCACAGCGTCGTCTTCAAAGACGCCTCCGGGACTTCCTGCCCCCATAAGGTCCATGAAACCATCAAAATGGCCCGCAAGCTCCTGGGTGAGGAGGCACACATCGTCTTCCACTCCCATGAAACCGCCGGCACCGGCACCGTCTCCTACATGGCCGCCATCGAAGCAGGCGTCAGCCAGATCGATCTGAGCCTCTCTCCCGTCTCCGGCGGCACCAGCCAGCCCGACGTCATCACGATGTGGCACGCCCTGCGCGGCACCAACTATACTTTGGACATCAACATCGATAAAATTTTCGAGCTCTCCGAAATGTTCAAAGAAACCATGAGGGATTACTTCATCCCGCCCGAAGCGACCAAAGTCGAGCCCGTCATCCCCTTCTTCCCGATGCCCGGCGGCGCCCTTACGGCCAATACCCAAATGCTCCGGGATAACAACCTCATGGATAAATATCCCCTCTTCATCGACGCCATGGGCGAAGCCGTCCGCAAAGGCGGTTTCGGCACCTCCGTCACCCCGGTCTCCCAGTTCTATTTCCAGCAGGCCTTCAACAACGTCATGTTCGGTCCCTGGAAGAAAATCGCCGAGGGTTACGGCAATATGGTTCTGGGCTATTTCGGCAAAACACCCGTTCCGCCTGATCCGGAAGTCGTCAAAATTGCATCCGATCAGATGGGCAAGCTCCCCACGACCGATCACCTTTCCGCTCTGGAAACCGATCCCAAGAAAGGCCTCAAAGCCGCCCGCGAAGCCCTCGAAAAGGAAAAACTCCCGGTCACCGATGAAAACCTCTTCATCGTCGCCGCCTGCGAAGATAAGGGAATCGCCTTCCTCCAGGGCAAAGGCACCGTCGGCGTCCGCAAAATATCCGAAGAAGATAAAAAAGCCGCCGCCGCAACCCCGAAAACGGCCGCCAAAGCCACCCCTCCGCCTCCAAACGCCTACGACGTCGCCGTAAACGGCCAGAACTACAATGTCCGCTTTGATGGCTCCAATGCCATCGTCAACGGCAAGACTTTCCAGGTCAACGTCAAGGAAGCCAATGGGATCACGAGCGAGGCCGCAGCCGATACCACCTCCAAGCTGACCCTCACTGAGATCAAATCTCAGCTCCCGGGCCTCGTCCTGCGAATCGAGAAAACCGTCGGCGCTCATGTCAAACAGGGCGAAGTCATCCTCGTCGTCGAATCCATGAAAATGGAAACCCCCATCACCGCTCCCCATGACGGCACCCTGACTGAAGTCAACGTCACCCAGGGCGTTCAAATCGTCTCCGAACAGTTGGTTGCGAAAGTATTGGGTTAATCGCATAGCCGGATTATAACGAAAACAAATAGTGACTGAACCGACAGGCGACAAGTTTTTCACCCGGATTTTTCATCTTACCGATGAGTCTGGCACGTCTCTTGCGTGTGCTATTTACTGATTTATGAGTGACGAGCCTCTTTCCGAATCCGACGCTAACCTCAATATACTCAAGCTCAGTGTCATTGATTCCACCAACCTCTTCGCAAAAGAGCGTTTCAATGAACTCATGGACCGCACAGCCGTCGTTGCCGATTCTCAGACATCAGGCCGTGGCCGCGGCGGGCGCTCCTGGTATTCCCTCCAGGGCAATCTCTTCCTGACACTGGTCCTTAAACCCAATATCCCCTTTTCTAAAAACTCGGCTCACTCGGCCATGACCCATTACACGGGCGTCACCCTCTGCCTCCTCCTGGAAAAAATGGGCCTCAAACCCGAAATCAAGTGGCCCAATGATGTCCTGATCGAGAGAAAAAAAATCGCCGGCATCCTCGCCGAATCCATCCCCATGCCCATGGGCAGACTCGGCATCGTCCTGGGCCTGGGCGTTAATCTAAATATGCGCGATTCGGACCTGGAAACCATTGACCAGCCCGCAATCTCCCTGACCCAGCTCCTTCCTCCCAATAAACGGCCCTCTCGCGACCGCTTCCTCCGTCAGTATCTCAATCTCTTCTTTGAGCAGTACGACCTCTTTTTCAAAAAGGGATTCCCGATGATCGCCTCCACCTACGACAGCTTCCTCCTCTACAAAGGCGAACGCGTCCGGCTCCAGACCGAGCACAGCCTCACCTTCGGGACCATCAAAGGCGTCGGCCCCGATGGCGCTCTCTACCTGGTGGGCGATGACAATAAGCTCCGCGAGTATTACGTCGGCGACGTCTGGCTCGAAAAAGCCTGATATATCCCCCCACCATCCTAAGGATCCGCATTCTTGATGTCTGCGGAGCATACCCATCTCATAGCCCGGGGTCGCACCTTGAATAATCTGTGCAAATCTGCGCGAATCTGCGGTTGATGCTGCGTCATCTGGACTAAAACAATTTCCCCGCTTCCGATAGTTTGCGCATTCTTGAGGTATGCGAAGCACACCCATCTCATACCCCGCGACTTTTTCCCCATCTGCCTTTTTCCCCATCTGCCTTGCGTGCCCAGAGCTTTTGTGTCTTCACGTCCATCCGTCTCCGTGCTCATCTGTCTTCGTGCCCGGAGGGCACACGCCTCGGAGAGGCGAATGTGC
>CAZSTC010000045.1:0-16752 GCA_964609795.1 uncultured Verrucomicrobiota bacterium | reverse complement strand
ACGGTGGAACGGGCGAAGATTTCTGACGCGGGTGATTACCACGTGGAAGTTTCAAACGGGATGGGCAGCGCAACCAGCCGGACCGTGACTGTCACGGTTCAATACCCGGAAGAGTACGTCCAGGCAGTGCTGGCACACCGCTACAGCTTTTCGCCCGCACTGGTGGGTGAAATTCCTGTGGCATGGGACTCGGTTCAGGGCGCTCACGGCACGCTCTACGGTTCTGCGGCGATTGTGGAAGGCCGCCTCACGCTCGACGGCCAAGGCGATACCCGCTCTTTCACGGACGGTTCTTTTGTCGCACTGCCGCCGGATTTGATCTCTACTTTCCCCTCTTTCACGGTGGAAATGTGGGCCCGGGCCACGGATGATAAAGGGGCCTGGATGCGGCTCTTTGACTTCGGCAACTGCACAACCAATGGTGACGGCACGATCGGCACCGGCAATAACTATACGATGATGACCTGGCGCTCCAGCCTCAACGATATGCGCGACGGAGTCAGGATGAACCCCACTGAGCATGTGGTCGCTGCGCCCACTCTGCCGATTGGCGATGGCGTTTTCCATCACATCGTCTACACGTATGACGCCGAAACTCTAGTCGGGTGCATCTACACCGACGGCCTGCGATCGGGATCGGGCATTCAGGAATTCAACCCGACCCAGTTCGGAGGCTGCCCCAACATGTGGCTGGGAAAATCACAGTGGTCGGCTGATCCCTATTTTGCGGGAGATTTTGACGAATTCCGCATTTATGAGGGAGTCCTTTCCGATGGAGAGGTGGCAATGAATTACGAGCTGGGACCCGAGGCCGTCCTTCATCCGGAGCCCGAGCAGCCTTCTCTAAGCTATGTCCGGCAAGATGGCGAGTATTATTTAGTCTTTACCGGAGTACTGGAAATGAGCCAAGATATGGTTCGCTGGCAGCGACTGCCCGATGCGCAGAGTCCCTGGCCCATAAAAGTGCAAGGCGCTCAGATGATGTTTTACCGAACAAGCAATTGATAAAAACGAAAATGAACCCTGAAAAATCGAAACTGGATTGTATTTTTGGCAGACGCTCAGTCCGCCTCTACACCGACAGAGGTGTGGATGAACAGAATATTCAGACACTCTTGCAGGCGGGAATGGCCGCACCTTCGGCCCGCGCCTGTGATCCCTGGCGTTTTTTGGTACTGACTCAGCGCAGTGTGATCGATTCGGTTTCAGAGCTGCTCCCCTACGGAAAGATGCTCAAAGTGGCTCCGTTGGCTTTCGTCGTCTGCGGAGATATTTCGAAGGCCCACAGCCAATCTCTGAGCTACATGCTTCAGGATTGCGCCGCGGCGACTGAAAACATCCTGATTGCTGCCCATACCTTGGGCTTGGGCGGTGTCTGGCTCGGAGTCCACCCCAATGAAGATCGGATTAGCGGGATTCGTAAGCTTTTCAAGCTCCCAGAGGAAATCATCCCTGTTAACGTCATCTCGATAGGCTACCCGGCTGAGACCAAGGAGCCGCGCACCCGTTACAACGCCGAGTACGTACACTGCAACCGCTGGTAACAGCTCGGGGCGCAAGACACCCCGCAAATACTCTGCCGCTTGAAGGGCTGGTACTCAGCCGAAGCGGCAGAGTCTTGTTTTCAGGGCAAAAGCTCTTTTTTCGCTTTTTATAGCTGATTCCCTTTGACCTTTTGGCGTTTTTTTATTATGAAGACGTAGGGTCCTTTGGGGAGTAGCAAATAAATGTTCGATCACCTCTTAATACTAGCCGCCTCACACACAGAGCCGGACTTGGTTTATATTTGGCAACAGGCCACACTCGAAACTAAGTTCGTTCTATTTGCATTGGCCATCATGTCTGTTTTTGCCTGGTCTGTGATGACCTCCAAGACGATTCAGATGCGCCGTGCTCGCAAGCTCAATCGCATCTTTCAGGAGGAATATCGGAACCAGAAGAAAGTGCTCGATATTTTTGAGCGCGATGTGCGCGTCGATGGCTGCCCGCTTTTCAATATCTACCGGGATGCCTGCTCTGTCGTGAAGGCAAGGCTCCATCCGGTTCAGCCCTCGGCCTCCAATCCGCCAGCCACATCGGCACCGTACATGGTCCCACAGCCGGTCCTGAGTCCCCAACCCTCACCCATGGCGCCCATAACGACAATGAGCCTGGATGCAGGCCAGACAATCCCCTTCCAACTCTCTTCTCCGATCCCTCAAGTACAACCCCAACCTCAGCTCGAACTCCAGCCTCCGCAGATGCAGATCAGCATCAAAACCATTGAGCATATCAAGAGGAACATGGAGCGCTCAGTCTCTGAGGAATCGCTCAGGCTCGAATCGGGCCTCATCATGCTGGCGATTGCCGTGAGCGGCTCGCCTTTCCTGGGGCTTCTGGGAACCGTATGGGGAGTGATGAGCGCCTTCAGCTACGTGGCCGTGGCCCAAAGCGCAGACCTGGCGACGATGGCTCCCGGTGTTGCCGGTGCACTCATCGCCACCGTAGGCGGACTCCTGGTTGCTATTCCCTCCATGTTCGGCTATAACTGGCTGGTGCATAACCTGCGGGTTTTCACGGTCGAAATGGATAATTTCGCCCAGGATTTGACTTCTAAAATAGAAACGGAGTTCCTCTTCGAGGATTAAAAAGGCAAGGTGGTCTGAAGTGCGAAGATTTTCTCAGAAAAACTCCATGGTGACTCTCAGCGAAATCAATATTGTTCCGCTGATGGACCTGGTGTTTGTTCTGCTCATTATCTTCGTCATCACAACCCCGCTCCTGGAGCAGAGCATGAAGCTGGACCTGCCCAGCGGCGGAGAACTGGATTCGACTCCGCTCAAAGCTCAGGATATTGCCACTATTGAAATCAGTCCGCAGGGATTGATGCACCTGGAAAAGAGGCCGATGGATTTGGACCAGCTCACGGCGAGCCTGACCCATCTCTACCAGATGAACCCCAAACTGGTCGTCCATATTCGTGCTGACCAGGATAGCCCTTATAAGTTCGTGGCGGCCGTGATTGACCGCTGCCAGAAAAACGATATGAGGACGCTCTCTCTGCAAACCGAGTTTGAGGTCAAGCAATGATTAATCGGGAAAAAAAATGTATGTTGGGCTCGGTGGTGATTCACGCCGCCCTTCTGGCCGCTCTGGGAGTGGGCTCAGCATTTGTCTCCTCTTCTGTGCCTCAAAACCCCGACGATGTGGCACCGCTGCCGACCATTCAGCAGATTCCTTCCAACCTGGTCGATGAGCTGATCTACAATCCCGGAGGCGCTCAGGAAATTGGTCCGGTACAGACTCCGGCAGAGACCCCGAAACCGCAGCCGGCCCCTGCTCCTAAAGCGAAACCGACCCCTAAACCTACCCCGGAAAAGAAGGCTACCACTCCTCCCAAAGTCGAAGCCAAAAAAAAGACTCAGGCAGAAACCCCGGTTAAAAAAACGGAGCCTAAGAAAATCAATCTCGATAAGCTTAAGACAAAATTAGACCCCTCCAAAATTGCCAGCGAGAGCCAAAGCAAAGCACAAGCCGAAGCAGAAGCAGCCGCTGAAGCAGCCGCGAACGCAGAAGCCGAAAGGCAGCGCAAGGCCTGGGCCGATGTCCTCTCAAATGTTAAAGGAACCATCGAGGATAGCGGCGGGAGCGCCTCCACTTCTGACGGAAAAGGGACAGCTTCCCAGGCTAAAATTACGGGTGCCTCCCTGGGCACCGGGGACGGGACCGGAAGCGGTGAGGCGGTTGCCAACTATGCGCAGGCCGTGCGCTCCTACTACCGCAACGCCTGGATCAGCCCCTCCAGCCTCAAGGATGACAAGCTGACGACCGTCGTTCGCGTCGTAATCAACCGCAACGGCAGTATCAATTCGGCAAGCATCACCACCCGATCAGGCGATAAAGACCTGGACGCCAGCGTGCAAAAAGCCATCGACAGCGTGGTCAAATTACCCCCTTTCCCTAGAGGATCAACGGATAGCACTCGAACCTACACGATACGATTTAACTTAAAGGGAGCCAATATTTTATAAAATACAAGAACTATGCAGAACAAGAGTACCTTAAAACGAGCGGCCGGCGGAATCCTGGGGATTCTATGCGCGGCTTTCTGTTTCACCCTGTGGGCTCAGACCACCGCTGAGCTGGATATTGACCGGACGGCGAGCCTCTCCAACCGCCCCTTCCCGATTCATATCAAGGGAGGTTTAGCTTCTGAGGCCTTAAGCGTTCTCAAGTTCGACCTGGAGGTCGGCGGATGCGATATCGTCGCTGAAGATGCCGCCACCTATCTGGTCCATGCATCCAACAGTGAAAACATCACCGGCCGCCTGACCGACCAGACCGGCAGCGTTCAGTACTTCAATCGTTCTTACAAAAACGGCACCACCCGTGCCCAGGCTCATGCGCTGGCCGGGGATATCCTCAAGGTTTTGACTGGCCAGGACTCCATTTTCAACTGCAAGATCGCCTACTGCGTCAATACGAGCACCGATAAAAACGAGATTTATATTGCCGATTTCGACGGCTTCAACGCCAAGCAGGTAACTCAGGATGGGAGCCTCATCCGCGGTCTGACCTGGGGAGCTGAGAATAAATCGCTCCTTTATTGCTCCTACATGAAGAACAATCCCGATATCTACTTCCACAATCTGGCAGAGGGCAAGCGCAGCGTGATCGCCAATTTCACCGGACTCAATACGAGTCCCTCCATTTCGCCCGATGGAAAGAAGGTCGCAATGATTTTGAGTAAAGACGGCACCCCCGATGTTTACGTATCGAACCTGGACGGCAGCAACCTGGTCCGTATCACGCAAACAGCTGCCGATGAGGCTTCTCCAACGTGGTCGCCCGATGGTTCTAAACTCTGTTTCTCCAGCCGTATGAGCGGCAGTGCCCGTCTTTATACGGTGCCGGCCACCGGTGGAAAAATGCAGCGGATTTCCACCACCGGTGTCGGCTCGGCAACTGAGCCCGATTGGTCCCCGGATGGTAAGTCGATCGCATTTACGACGACGACCCGGAGCTCTTTCCAGATTTGCGTAGTGCCGGCCACCGGCGGAATGGTTGAAATTCTGGCTGAGGGCGAATCCCCCAGCTGGGCTCCCAACTCACGAACTTTGGTCTTCTGCAGAAAATCAGGCAAAAAAAGTACACTTGTTATGCTTGACGTTCCGACTAAAAAGGCCAAGACTATAGCAAACGTCACCGGCAGTGCGTCTCAACCCTGCTGGACTCGGTAAAGAACAATCAAATAAGAACTTGTACACTATGAAATCAATCTCAAAACTTGTCCTGGTCCTGGGGCTTAGCTTGGCGGTTTCTCTTCTCACCTCGTGTAAGAACCCCAAGACACCCACATCAAGCATCCCTAAACTGGATCCGAAGATCAGTCAAGCCGGAACAACGGGTCCGTTGACTGGCTCACGAAACCAGGGCGCGAGTCCTGCAACGGGAGACCGTTCGGGCTCTTATGGCAATAATATCGCTTCCCCTCAAGGTGTAGACGACGTGGAATCGGTGGATTTTGATGAAAGCGGTATCGGCCAGGCCAGCCGTGATAGTTTTGAAGGTCGGCCCATGGATACTGAGATTTTTAAGGCCAATACCGTTTATTTCGATTTTGACAGCTCTGCCATTCGCCCTTCGGATAAATCGAACGTGACTGCGGTCGCCGATTACCTGAAGGCTCATGCCGATTGCTATCTCCTGATTGACGGTCACTGCGATGAACGGGGCACCGAGGAATATAACCAGGCTCTGGGTGAGCGCCGTGCTCTCTCGGCTCGCGAAGCCATCACCAAAGAAGGCATTCAGGCTGGCCGCGTCCGTACCCGTTCCTGGGGTGAAGCAAAGCCCGCCGCAATCGGAGCCGATGAAGACAGCTACGCCAAGAACCGCCGCGGTGAATTTATCCTCCTGCTTCCCAAAGCTGAATAGTTTCGTTTTGTTCTTTTAACTCATCTGACGGGGTATCGGCAACGGTACCCCGTTTTTCTGTTTCTAAACACGCTTGACCCGAGGGCTGTTTCGGTCTTAAATAGCTCTATGTTTAAGTCAGTTGGGATTCTATCATTATCCTTGCTCTGCGCGGCGGCGTGGGGGCTCGGATCCTCGAGCGCTGAGGCCGCAGAAGCTTCGGCGAAAATTCAGGCCACCGATACCGCTCTGGAGGCGTACTTAGGCTCAGACCTTTTCTTCACCTACAACTACCGGGATGCGGCCAAACCCTTTCTCTACCCGATCTACGGTCCCGATAATCTGCTCATGGTCAGGAATTACCCCATGAAAAAGGTGGAAAATGAAGAGACCGACCACCCTCATCAGAAGTCGCTCTGGTTTACTCACGGGGACGTCAACGGCGTCGATTACTGGACCGAAAGCGACAAGACCGGCCGCATCCTCCACCAGAATTTCATCGGGCTTCAATCGGGCGATAAGGGCGTCATCGAGTCGCTCAATTACTGGGTCAAGCCCGACGGCAGGACGGTTCAGCTCAAAGACCAGCGCAAATATGAATTCTTCGGCGACGGTGAAAAACGCTACCTGGACCTCACGATCGCTCTGACGGCCATCGGCGAAGATGCCAAGCTGGGCGATACCAAAGAGGGAACTTTCGGAATCCGTATCGCCGAAAGTATGCGCCTCAAGGGCGGACTCAATAAAGGCCACATCGTAAACAGCGAGGGTCTCAAAGAGGGGGCCGCCTGGGGCAAGAAAGCCGCCTGGGTCGATTGCTACGGCCCGGTCCAGGACCAGATTGTCGGCATTGCCATTATGGACCACCCGGAGAATCTGCGCTTCCCCACCTGGTGGCATGCACGCGATTACGGGCTCTTTGCGGCCAACCCCTTCGGCATTCACGATTTTGAACCCAAAACCGCTACCGGAGAGCGCACCCCGCCCGATGCAGGCAATTATCTCCTGAAAAAAGATGAGACTCTAACCTTCAAATACCGGGTTATATTCCACAAAGGGAATGAAACCGAGGCCGGGATCGCTGAAGAATTCCGCAAGTTCACCGAGTAAAGCGCCCGGCGCATGTGAGGAAAGAAAATGAATCGTCGTCGTTTTATTCAAGCTCTGGGCGGGCTCTCGGCTGCGGCTGCCCTGCCCTTTCATTCTAAGGTACACGCGCAGACACCGAGCGCTCCGGATGCTTTACCGGGCGGCTTCAAGCTGGGATTAGTCACCTACAATCTGGGCAAAGACATGGACGTGGCCGCCCTGATCAAAAACTGCTCCCAGACCGGCTTTGAGGGAGTCGAGCTCCGCACCACCCATGCGCACAAGGTGGAGGTCAATCTCTCGGCGGCAGAGCGGCAGGAAGTGAAGGCGCGCTTTGAAGATTCACCGGTCAAGCTGGTGAGCCTCGGCAGCACGTTCGACTACCATACGCCCGACCCTGATAAACTCAAACGGGATATCGAGGGAACCTATGAATATATCCGCCTGGCTCGAGATGTCGGTGCCGAGGCGATCAAGGTCCGTCCCAATGACCTGCCCTCAGGTGTCCCGCCCGAGAAGACTCTGGAGCAGATCGGCAAATCCTTCCGCCAGGTCGCCATTTACGGTGCTGAACATGGGATCGATGTCCGGATGGAGGTGCATGGCAACCAGACTTGCCTCCTGCCCAATATTAAGAAAATTATCGATATTGCCGATCACCAAAATGCCAACGTCTGCTGGAATTCAAACATGGACGACCTGAAAGGCGAAGGCTGGGATTACAACTATAACCTCGTAAAGGATAAGATCGCCGTCTGCCACATTACCGAGCTCTGGAACGCCGATTACCCCTGGCGCAAACTCTTCGCCTCTCTGAAGCGAGACGGATTCAAGGGCTACACTCTGGCGGAAATCCCGCATAACCCCGACCCGGTCCGGATCATGCGCTACTACCGCGCGCTCTGGCTGGCTCTGCAGGAGGCTTGAGGCGTTTTTTCGCGATTCGGAAAAAAGGGCTTGTCGGCCCCGGAGCCTAAGGGGTAGACTCTCTCTTTAGCAATTGAGAAGCATTGTTATGAGTAAGACGCAGAAATTAAATCGTAGGGATTTCATTAAATCCTCACTTCTGGGTGCGGGTGCTCTGGCCCTGCCTTCCTGGCTCAACCAGGTACATGCTCAGGCCACAGACCGGCCCATGGGCGCTAACGGCGATATCCGGGTAGCGGTCATCGGTATCCGCGGCCAGGGTAACAGCCATATTAACGAACTTTTGAAGACTCGCGGCGCACGCATCGTGGCCCTTTGCGATGTCGATTCGGCCGTTCTGAGGCAGCGTGTCGCTGATCTCGAGAAAAAGAACGTCAAGGTCAAGACCTATACCGATATGCGCGCGCTCTTCGATGACCCGGAAATCGACGCCGTATCCATGGCCACTCCCAACCACTGGCATTCACTGGGAACGATCTGGGCCTGCCAGGCGGGCAAAGATGTCTATGTGGAAAAACCGGTCTCTCATAACGTCAATGAAGGCCGCAGAATGGTGGAAGCTGCCCGCAAATACAAGCGCATCGTCCAGACCGGCACCCAATGCCGCTCCAGCCGCGGATTGCAGGAAGCGGTGGCATGGGTTCAGGCAGGCAACCTGGGCAAGATCAACGTCGCCCGCGCTCTCTGCTACAAACGCCGCGACACTATCGGCTACGTGCAGATGGCTCAGCCGATTCCCGCCAGCGTGGATTACAATCTCTGGTGCGGTCCGGCCCCGATGGCGCCTCTGACCCGCAAGCAGCTCCATTACGACTGGCACTGGGTCTGGGCAACCGGTTGCGGCGACTTGGGCAATCAGGGCATCCATCAGATGGATATCGCCCGCTGGTTCCTGGGTGTAAATACGCTCTCTCGGCGCGTCTGGAGCACCGGCGGCCGCTATGGCTACATCGATAACGGCGAAACGGCCAATACGCAACTGATCTATCACGATTACGGCAAGAAATCGCTCATTTTCGAAGTGCGCGGGCTGCCGACCTCTGCCACGGACGGGAAGATGGATAATCTCAAAGGCGCCAGCATCGGCGTACTGGTGGAGTGTGAAGGCGGCTACCTGGTTAACCCCAATTACAGCAGCGCCACGGCCTACGACCTGGAAGGCAAGGAACTGAAGAAATTCTCCGCCGGCGGCAGCCATCATGCGAACTGGATTGAGGCAATCCGCAGTCGCAAGGTGAGCGACCTCAATGCCGATATTCTGGAGGGTCATCTCTCAAGCGCTCTCTGCCATACGGGCAATATCTCTTATCGCCTGGGCAAATTGGCCACGCCCGACGAAGTCGAACAGGCACTGCGTCAGCTGCCGCATATGCTCGAGGCCGGTGAACGGGTCTGGAACCATCTGCAGGCCAATCGCATCGATCTGGAGAAGGAAAAGACCTTCCTGGGACCTGTGCTGGAAATGTACGAAAATCAGGAGTTCTTCGTCGGTAATGACCGCGCCAATGCGATGCTCACGCGCGACTACCGCTACCCGTTCGTCGTTCCCAAGTATATCTGACGAGACAGGTTAGAAGAATAAATTAGAACTTTCAGACGCTCCGTCTGCCCACCGGCAGGCGGAGTTCTTGTTTATGCCCTCGAACAGAATCTCAGGCATCCCTCTTCAATACGAGGGGCTTATTTAGACTTTTTAATTGATTTTTTATTGATTAAATCTATCAATGTACTCTTGAAGGTTAAAATTAACTAAAACAAGTCGACCTTCTGCTATAACATTTTCGGTAATTCTTGGAAACCCAAAATGTAGAGGGTGCATAAAAATATCACCGTTTAATGATAATCTATTTATATTATTATTATTTATTATTTTATTTATACTTTTTAAACACGGGTCATACAAATAATTTCTTTGTCTTATTAATCCACCAAAAGCAAAAAGAATATCTGATTCATTATTTTCTTTTATAGTTCTTTCAATTATCTCCATATTAACATTATGAATGTGATAATCGATATGAGGTGGAATATCCTCAACATCAGACGCAATCTGCGGATAAAGATTCAGCATAATGTACCCATTATATCCGTTTATTTGACAAAACTTACTTACTTTTATCATCGTTGGATCCGATACCCCCTCATTGGCAGTGCTGGGGTTACAGCCAATGATTATCAATGGGTTATCCCCTTCTTTCCTTAATAGATAGCGACAGTCAGGCCCATTATTATTGGGGGTGTCCTGAGACATGTGTAGAGACATGTGTATTCTTGCTGATAGTCATTAATATCACACATAATTTTCCTATGGGTTGTATTGCATTCTTATGCAAAAGATGGATCAACTTAGCGCTTTATCATGAGAAGCGCAATAGGAAAATTTTTTCCGTGAAAGAAGAGAAAAATCAGGAGCGCGGATGGAAGCGGTGATGGACCTCTTTGAGGCGGGCTTTGGCCACGTGGGTATAGACCTCGGTCGTGCTGATGCTGGCATGGCCCAGAAGCTCCTGGATGACTCTCAGGTCGGCGCCATGCTCCAGGAGATGCGTGGCAAAACTATGCCGCAGGCCGTGCGGAGTGATACTCTCGGGCAGGCCGGCAGCCTTGACGCGGTTCTTAATCCGCAGCCAGAGGGTGACCGAAGCGAACTTGGTGCCGCGGCAGGTCAGGAAGAGATTGCCCGGGGATTTAGGCTTGGATAAATGGGGTCTGCCTTGCGAGAGATATTGCCGGATGGAGTCTATCGCCATTTTCCCGACCGGCACGACCCGCTCCTTATTCCCCTTGCCGATCACGGTGATGAAGCCCTCTTCCAGGTGGAGCTGCTCGAGCCTCAAATCGCAGAGCTCAGAAAGACGCAGGCCCGAGGAATAGGCGAGCTCGAGAACCGCCTGATCGCAGTAATCACGCGGACGCATTTGGGGCGGCTTGCGCAGGAGCCGCTCGATCTGGTCGCTCTCCAGAGCCTTCGGGAGCGCATCCCAGCGGCGCGGCAGGGATAGATTTTCGGCGATATTGAACGGGAGCACCTTCTCCGCCTCGCAAAACTTGAAGAACGCCTTGAGCGCCGCAATCACGAGGTACAGGGTCGAAACGCTCGGCTCATGAGGCTTGGCCCCTTTGCGGTCCAGAACCGGGCGCTCTTTTTCGTGGCTCAAAAACTCGGTCAGGTCTGAAAGGGTGAAATCTCCCCAGCTTCGGATGCGCCTCTGCACGGCCCAGGCACCCAGCCGACGCAGCACCGCCGAATAGGTCTCCTGCGTATTCTCTGCGGCTCCGCGCTCATGGCGCAGATGGAGCAGGAATTCGTCAATCAATCTCTCCATGGCTTGCGGCGGGGGCTCTGGGGGCGGCTCCTCAGCAAAGTTCTTTGCCGGTCAGGCGGCGATAGGCCTCGGCGTATTTATCGGCCGTTTTGCGGACGACCTCCTCGGGCAATGCCGGTGCCGGGGGCTGTTTATTCCAGTCGAGCGTCTCCAGATAATCGCGCACGAACTGTTTATCAAAGCTCATCTGCCCTCTGCCGGGCCGGTAATCATCCAGCGGCCAGAAACGGGAAGAATCCGGGGTCAGCACTTCATCAATCAGAATAATCTCCCCTTCAAAGATGCCGAATTCAAACTTGGTATCGGCAATGATGATCCCCTGTTTGCGGGCCACATCCCGTGCCCAACTGTAGAGCCGGATACTGGCATCCCGGACGCGCAGAGCGATCTCTTCTCCGACAATCTCCTGAGCTTTCTCGAAGCTGATATTCTCGTCGTGACCCTCTTCGGCCTTCGTGGACGGGGTGAAAATCGGTTTCGGTAATTCGGAGGATTCCTGAAGTCCTGGCGGCAGTTCTATCCCGCAGACGGTCTGGCTCTTCTTGTATTCCTTCCAGCCCGAACCGGCCAGGTAGCCGCGGACGACGCACTCGATGGCCAGAGGCTGAGCTTTGCGGACGATCATGGAGCGGCCCGCCAGCACCGATTCAAAGGGCTTGAGCTTATCCGGCAGCGGGTCATTGGCACGGCCCACGCGATGATTGCCGATAATGTCACTGCTGTCGTCAAACCAGTAATGGCTCATCTGCGTGAGCGCCTTGCCTTTATTGGGTATGCCGTTGGGCATCACGCAGTCAAAGGCGGAAATGCGGTCTGTGGCGACAAACAGTAAATACTCACCCAGATCAAAAACTTCGCGGACCTTTCCGCTCTTCAATTTCTTGATCCCCGGGAGCTCCAACTTTAATAAAGGCTCAGTGTACATACACTGAATAAAGTATGGGGATAAACCTCCTCCCAATGCACGCCAAAAATGAAGAGGCGGCCCTAAACCCCAATCCTCAGCGAACAAACCTGATTACAGCAGTTAAAAATATATTTCAGTAAAGTATCCGATGGAGTGGTTGATGTTGGGTAGTTTATCTAACTGGAATTGGTAATCTTCGGGGAAGGATTCGGGGTGGATTTTAGCGTTAAATTTTTCGCGAATTGCATCAATATAGCTTATCATCTGTTCGTCATCTTCGGGAAGGGTGTTCAGGAAATTCAGACGGCTTTGGGCAATTTCGGGTGTGATTGTTCCGCGGTCATCCACCATAGATTGGAAGTAGGCTTTTCCGTCTTCATCAGTACCGGCAATTCCCATCTCCTCTCTTCCTTCGGCCAGGAGTTCACAAAGGAGCATCATTTTGGTATTGATGGGGTTTTTATTGGTATCAGAAACCGGAGGTAATTCGGATAGATCAGCGCCTGTATAGGAGGAAAGATACATTTCATTAGCCAAAGCATCGTTGCCCACGTAGGAGAAAGCCGTTTTTAGCAAGAGTCTTCGGTCTCGTTCGCTGGTGTTGGTATCTTTGAAAAGGGCGGAAAGCGTGGGAAGAGCGTCCGCTTTGAGGGTATTGAAATAGAGGTCCAGCGCGGAACGATCAAGTTTGCCATTATCCATCAGTTCCTGTGCCAGCAATTGGATAGGTTCAATATCCCCCGCCTCGGCCAGAAGTTTGATTAATTCGTGGCGATCTTTTTTGGTTTTTGTGGTTGCCAGCATTACACGGGCCGTTCCGCGGATACGTTCGGCAAAGGCACTTGAATCCCGAGTTAAAAGAATTCGAGAAATTTTAACGACTTCAAAAGCGTCTTGGGAAGTTGGCAAAATTTGAGCCAAAATGTTAAATGCCTCCAAGGTGTTGATTTCTTTCAGAACGTCCACTAGTCCCATACGGGTTGATGCCGGGATAATGAGTATGCTGCCGGCAGATTGAAAGGATGAAACGGGCGTTTTTTTAGGGTCGCGGGGTTCGATATCCGACCAGCGGTTTCCTGCCAGGATGACATTGTGTCCACTTTCTGCGTATTTGCGGATGGCGGGAAAGGAATTGCTTCCAGCATCCAGGAATCCTTGAAAGCAGAAGAATGCTTCGCGCACGGTATTGCGGGTGTTAGGGCGAAGCTGGTTCAGGCGCTGAAAGATCATTGCCGGATCGACGTTCGAGAGGATCTTCTCTTCTATTTGTGGAGCGGGTTCCTGCGTGGTTTCCGGGGTGGTTGCTGTTGTTTGGGGATGGACAACGTTTTGGGAACAAAGGCGGTATTGATGTTCGCATATCAGCCAGCAGGCTGCAACAATGCCGATGGCGCCCGCAGTGCAGATGAGTGTTGTGAGTGTTTTAGTGTTCATAAGGGCACAAGTATTTATGTTGTCAGTGAATCATCGCAAACTTGGGGTCTTTATTTTGTTTCACCTGAGGAGCCAAAACCGGAGGGATCAAACTGAGAAAACATGTTGGGAGCGTATTGGGGTGCTTCCGTAGCGTCGCCGGGGTTGAGGACGTACTGGAGATGTTTTTCCACGATGTCAAAGTAGCCGCCATAAAGATTGCCTTCGTGAGCATACTTTTGTCGCAACTCGTTTAGAAGTTCCAGACGGGCTTGGGCCGTTTCGGACGTGAGGGTGTCGTGAACCAATTGACGTCCAACTATATTACCGCTTCGTACACTTTCATAACTATAACCGCAGAGATCACTTAGGAGCGTATTTTGATAAAATTGAAGGCGGTTATAGGTTTTCGAGGCATCTGCATCCGATGGGGGCATTTCGCAGAATACTTCGGCAAAGGAGGTTTTAAACATTTCATTTGCATCTTGATTGGGACCCACATATTTCCGGGCATAATTCATCAGGATTGTGCGATCATCAAAACTGATATTGGAATCGTGAAACAGAGTTGAGAGCGCGTACATGGATTTTTCGCCCAGGGTACCAGTCACCAAATCAAGAGCCCCAAAATCTATCGAACCATTTACGCTCAAATAGGAGAGCATCAAGTCGGCAGTTTCGTCGTCTCCCAACTGAGCCAGCAACCGCAGAAGCTGGGTTCTTTCTATCCCAATTTCCGAGGGCATTTTGTCGCGAACAGCAGCCAGGATTGCCGGTTTGTAGGAGGCCGGATCGATGCGGTAAAGCGTTAGGGCAGCGTAAATGAACTCATGAAGATCGGTTGGGTGGGAGAAAGCCCGGTCAATCACTTCGACTGCGGTTGTGCCTCCAATGTCGCGCAGTGCGTCAATTAATCCAATGCGCGTTGTTTGCGGGATCATCATAGCGTGCGGGATGGGGTCGTTTCCCCAACGTTTGACCTCTGTGTAATCAACACCCAGATCTTCCCAGGTATAGCCACGGCCAACCAGTGAAATATTGTGCCCAGTAAGGAAATACGTTTCAATAGGGGGAAGCGAATTTGTACCGGCATCCACTAAACCCTGAAAACAAAAGAGGGCTTCGCTGATGGTTGATTGGTTCGCTTCCCCGATGGATTGGAGGCGCGCAATCAGATCAGCCGGGTCTGCAAAAGCCAGCTTGACGCGCTGTCTATCCTGGGCAAGGGTGGATGGAGGCTTATTTGTGGCTGCAGTCGATGAAGCGGGTTGCGAGGATGAGAGGCGACAACGTTGGGTATTCCAGATAAATAAAACACCACAAGCAAGTACGCAACTCAGCGCTGCTGTAAGAACGATATTCCTGTTTTTCATGCACTAACATTCCATTCGATAAATGGGAAAAAAGGTGGCCTTCCAATCACTACACCCGTTGGCTGCCCGGTATGATGAAACATGATCATCGAAAAATAGTTAATGGTCCAATACGCAGTTATTATAACATCCTGCTCTAGTGGGCACAAGACCTGTTTTTCAAAGAATTACACTAGATTTGACAAAAAATTCAAAATCCAGGTGAGCAACTTTTCTCTACCTGGATTCCTATTTTGTCTTCCAAAATTCGGCAGTTGGAAATCGGGCTTATCTACGCAACCAGGGAGTAAAAAGATACCTTCCTCCAAAATTTGCCGCCGAGGCCCAGCTGCCGTGTGTTGGATTACTTGAAAAGCACGGGCGCGAAATCCCGCAGACTCTCCCGCCAGGCCGGCCAGGTATGGCCGCCGCGGTAATCGCGATAGGTATATGGAACCTTTAGATCATCAAACTTTTCCAACATCTTTTTGCAATTCTGATAGGCTATATCCCTCTCGCCTCCCATCGAAAACCAAAATTCTTTCACATTATCTTTGAAGGTGGCGACGTTATCCTTCAGGAAATTGTACTGGGATTGGGCCAATTCATTTTGAGGTTGAAACCAACCCGAACTGAATACACCCAGATAGGAGAAAAGCTCCGAATGATAGATGCCCGCATAAAGGGTCTGAATGCCGCCCATCGAGAGCCCGGCCAGAGCCCGATTTTTAGAATCCGTCTTTACCTTGTAGTTTTTCTCTACAAAAGGAATCACACATTGGATTAAATCATCTTGAAAAAGTTTGAGAAAATTTTCCCTGAAATTAGGCTGCACGAGGTTACCATCCAGCATAACAACCACCATAGGTTTGGCTTTGCCCTCGGCAATCAGATTATCCATAATCAGATCCGTCTTGCCCTGGGTAGCCCATCCGCGTTCATCCTCACCGCCGCCGTGCAGAAGATAAAGCACCGGATACGTGGTACCCTCAGCGGCCTGGTCATAACCCGGGGGAGTGTAAAGGATGAACCGCCGCCAGGTTTGGCTCACCGAAGAATAGTAACGTTTGCTCCGAAGTTCACCATGAGGAACGTCTTTGACAGCATAAAACCCATCCCCATCAAAAGGAATCTCAATGCCGCTGGCCATTCGGCTCATACCATAAAAGGTTTCACTGCCCGGATCACATACCGATACCCCGTCAATCACCAGAGAATAGTAATGGAATCCTTCGCTTTGCGGATCGGTTGTTACCTCCCAGATTCCATCCTTGTTCTTCACCATATCGTACTTGCGCCCCAGATCAACTTGCACCTTTTGGGCCTCGGGTGCTCTGAGCCTAAAAATCGCATGCCCCTCGTCAGAGACCTGAGGATACATCGCCCCTCGGACATTCGAGGTAGCCGGCCGGGTCTTCAATTCCTTTTCTAATGCCTTCGCATTATCACTCCCCGTTGCTTGGCTCAATTTTTCTTGGGCAACGGCAGAGCTTTCCGGTAGAGCTCCCTGTACCTGAAATAATCCGTAATACGCCAGCAGCGTAAACACTACACATATCATTTTTTTCATTTTTACTGGATCCTTTTTTACCTGTTCGTGAACACCCTACAAAGATGCAGATTTGTCGCTCGTAGCCTTACATTTTGCGACCTCTATGTCAATAAGTTAAAGTGTCGTGTAGAAAGCAAAATTTTGATATTTCCACGAGAATGAGACATGTTTGTGTTGTCATGCGCCCGAATCTTAATATACTGGCCCTATGAAATCGTTGATGGTTTGGATGAGCAAAGTCGCGAGCGAAGGTTTCCGCCGTGCTGTGGCTTTGTCCAACAATCGGGTGGA
>CAZSTC010000044.1:0-17716 GCA_964609795.1 uncultured Verrucomicrobiota bacterium | reverse complement strand
GAGCTGCGCCGGTACCTGAAAGAGAGGCCTGAATGCCGTTATCCTATTCAATATAGTCAGGATAACCATGGTTTATTCTTGAAGCCTCTTCTTCCGCATCTGGGCGGGCTCCTTGAACTGGCTCATTACTCGGAGTCTTTTGCCCTTATCCATCTTGCCCGTGGAGAATCCGCTCCGGCTCAGGAGGATATTTTCTATATTCTGGACCTGGCTGATACACTCCAGCGGGAGCCCTTCCCCATCAGTCTCGTCGTCCGAATGAGCATCAGCAGAGTGGCTCTGGATGTTCTCTGGGAGGGGATAGAAGCCCAGGCCTGGAGTGCTGAGCAATTGCAAGAGCTCCAGGAACGCTTCGGGAAGGTCAACTTCTGGAACGACCAGAAGCTGAGTATCATGGGGGATAGAGCCGCCCACAACCAGGAGCTTGCCGTCGACCCCCGCTGGATGGATGTGCTGATCAATCAAGTCTTCGCACCGCCGGAAACGTTTATTGAACCGGGTTCGGAAAGTTTCTTCGAAACGGCAAAAATGCGTCTGCGTCCCATCGGCTGGTATTACCGCGAGCTCCTGGAGTTCAACCTCATGACGGATTCCCTGCTCAATATCTTTGACGACGAGGACCAGCGCTATAAGCCGACCGAGCTCGCCGAAACCTTTAAAACGCTGAATTACTACCGGACCCCCGACTCCGGGGCAAAGTTCGCCAGATTGATCATCGCCAGTGGGAGGCTTCAGGATAATGAAAATACCTTCTGCAGTGTGGCTTACAATCAGTTTTTGCACCAGGCAGCGGAAGTGGCTTGCGCTTTGGAGCGGTACCGCCTGGCCAACGGGCGTTACCCGGCCTCGCTCAAGGCGTTGGGAGAGCTCCTGCCCGAGGAGAGCCTCCCCCGCGATTGGGTCAATGACCGTCCGCCCCAGATTCGCCTGACCGATACCGGCTACCTGCTCTGGTCAGCGGGCTGGGACCGCAAGGATGACGGCGGAACGAGGTCTCAGGAAGCCGGAGCTCCGGTCGAAGGCGACTGGGTCTGGGAAATCAGCCGATAAATCGATAACGGGGATACATTTCCCCAAACTCCCGAGATGATGAAAATTCAGGTAATTGAAGGCGATATTACCCAATGTAGGGTGGACGCCATTGTGAACGCCGCCAACCGCTCACTCCTGGGCGGCGGGGGAGTGGACGGTGCCATCCACCGTGCCGCGGGGCCCGAGCTCATGGATGAATGCAGCGGCCTGGGCGGATGCGAAACCGGTGAAGCCAAGATAACGAGCGCTTACCGCTTGCCGGCGCTCTACGTCATCCACACTGTCGGCCCCGTCTGGAGCGGCGGAGACCGGAAAGAAGCCGAGCTCCTGAGGAGATGCTACCGGAACAGTATGAAGCTGGCCCGGGAGGCCGGCTGCGCCAGTATCGCCTTCCCGGCGATCAGTACCGGAGTTTACCGCTATCCGCTCCAGGAAGCCGCCCGGGTAGCGGTTAGCGCCCTGATGGAGTATTTCCGTGAGAATGAATCGGATATGGAGGTTTTTCTGGTTTGTTTTGATTCCCGCAGCGCGGAGGCCTTTCGTACCGCTCTGGAAGAAAGTTCGATTCATCCTCAGTAATTTCCTTTTAACCAAACGGGTCCTGTTTTTGATACCTTCTTTCAGGCTGGGGTAGGGGGCTGTTCTGTGAGGGTGTTCCCGGGGCTTCCCGCTAATCTACCTTCGATTTTTTGTTATCCCGTAATTATTCCTTTTATACTTGCTATTATTTTGGGTTGGCCGTAGAATCGCCCCGATGTGGGATTGCAAGGTTTTTTATTCGTCTGTTTTTAATGAAGAGGAGAGAAATCTTGATAAGGCCCGTTCGAGTACAATTAAACAGTAGCAAACAACGTTATGACTAGAACTAAGTATTGGACAAAAACCACACTGGGATTCGCTGCGGCGTTTCTGGTGGCGGCAGCTTCCGCTTCTGCGGCTGATCTGCTTTTGGATTTCCAATTCAACGAAGGTGAGGGTTTGACCTCCCGGAGTAGTGTTGGAGATGTCACGGTGAGTCTGGGTACGGAGATCGATCCCGCCTGGACGCCAACGGGTGTCCTGGAGGCTCCCTCCGGTTTACCTAATGATCGGGCCGCCCTTTTTGATGGGCATGGCTGGCTGTATGGCGAGTACAGTGCAGAGCCGATAGATTTGACACAGCCTCTCACCTGGGAAGGCTGGATTTATGTGGATAAAGACAGCACCAAGGGAATTCAAGATTATTTCAATTTGGGCGACACCCTCAAAGTGGGCGTAACCACTGATCACAATTTCGTGCTTACTTTCCGCGCGGTTGAGGATGTTATTTCCGATATCGTGGTGCAAGCCGATGAAATCTCGGGCAGCTATTGGACCCACCTGGCCTGCTCCTGGGCCCCCACCGGCGGTTATACTCCGGGAACGGGTATCGTTCGTTTCTATCAGGATGGAATCCTGATGCAGGAAGTTGATACGGCGAGCCAATTCCGTCCCTACCAGGCAAACATCCTCTCGGTTGGCGCCAGCAACACGGGCGGCTCTCTCTTCCAGGGTAAAATGGACCGCGTTCGTTTGCACAAAGCCCTTCTGACGGATGCGCAACTGGATTCGGATGCAGCCAATCCCAAGCCGATCACGGCCAATACGGTAATTGCCTATGAGTTCAACGAGGAAACCGTTCCTTTCCTGAGCGCGACCTCCCCGGCTCTGCCTCTTGAAAGCGGAACCGAAAAGATGGGTGACGTTCGCCAGGTTTATTTCTCCGAGAGCACTCCGCCTCGGGATATCGACCCCAGCATTACGAACGATTTCTCTGTCTATGTGGATAATGCCGGCGTGACCGACTATGCCCGCAAGTATGGCTACTTCAAGACCGATACGATTGACTTCGGCGATCAGACCGATCCGAGCTTCTCCATGGAAGCCTGGTTCAAGGGTCTGTCCAAGAGCACTGTCAAGCAGGTCTTCTTCCAGCTCTGGAGCAGCCCGACCGGTAAGTGTCCGCGTATTGCCTTTGCGATCAGCGTTGACTTCACAATCTATCTGACGACGATGGGCATTTTGGATATCGAAACCGGTGTCAAGATCCCTGAGGATGGCGGCTGGCATCATATTGCCTGTGTGTATGATCATCCTGCAGGCAAGATATATGTCTATCTGGATGGTAAGTTGGGCGGCGAGGTGAATTATAACAGAGGCGTGAATTTTGCCACTCAGGCTGATGGCGCCAACACTTATACACCCGACGTGGATGACAGTAACTGCGGTATGGTCGGTGCTGAACATACCGGTTATGCTCCTTTCAGTGGTTATGTGGATCGTCTGCGTTTCTACAAGGGCGTCCTGGCTCAGGCTGACCTGGATTATGAATATTATGGCGACCCGATCATCGCTCCTATCGTGTCAACTCACCCCAGTTCCTTCAAGGTTCCCACCGACACGAAGGTGGCCTTTAATGCGAAGATCGTAGGTACCGGTGTCGGTACTGCCCCTCTGGACCTGAGGTTCCCCATGAGCTATCAGTGGTACAAAGACGGTGTGGCGATCGAAGGTGCAACCACCCCCGTTCTCGAAGTGATTGCGGCGGAAGCGACCCTGGGTAAATACAAATTGACTGCCACCAACGAAGCCGGCAGCATCACGACCAATGAGGGTACGCTCTCTCTGGAAGAGACTCCGTTTAATTCCGAGATGATCCTGGACTATCAGTTCAATGAAGGCCAGGGTTACTCTGCCGACAGCAGTGTGGGTGGAGCAGCCGCTAAGGTCTCCTTTGGCGAAGCTTATTCAGCCGACTTCCATCCCCAATCCTCCGATGAAACTCCTTCGGGCATTGTGGGTGATAAGAGCGTCTCCTTTGGCGGAATTGGCTGGCTCATGGGTTACACCACTGAGCTCTATGACCTCACTCAGCCTCTCACCGTGGAAACATGGCTCTACATTGATCCGCTGAATGACAAGACCTATGAAGGGTTCTTCACCTACGGCCGTACAATCAAGTTGGGTTGCGATAATAATCACAACCTGGTCTTCACTATGTACGGAGTCGCGGACGTTGTCAGCACGTCGATTATGCCCCAACCGGGTGTATGGACGCACGTAGCCGCAGCATGGGAACCGGGCGTCGGTGTCACATTCTATCAGGATGGCATGCTCATGGATATCGTGGAAGCGACCGGAGCCGCAGGCGCACCTGCAGTTGAAAATACCAACCTTTACCGGATTACAGTCGGTTCCGAATCAACGGGCAACCCGACCTGGGGTAAACTCGACCGCACACGTCTGCATCGCGGGCTCTTGACTGATGCCCAACTCGACAGCGATCCCAGCAATCCCAAGCCGACAACGGCCAATACGCTGCTCTCCTTCGACTTCAATGAAGCCGGAATGCCTTTCTCCAGCTCCATAGCCCCGGTTGCGGTTCTGGATCAGGATGGCGGTGAGATAGCTGCTGAAGGCAGAGTCGTGCAGTGGAGTCCTGATAACCCCCTGAGCAAAGTGGGCGATTACTCGACTTATTTCAATGGGACTGCATTCGGCACGATTGCCAAGGATTACGTTCAGTTGAACCAGGATGATCCCAGTTTCACAGTGGAAACATGGGTTAAGGGTGAGCCTCAGACCGCTCGCAAAGTCCTCTTTTCGAACTATGGAATGGGTCGTTTCTCCTTCTCCATCAATACGGATTACAGTGTCTTCGCTACCACTTACGGTGTCGCGGACAATTCTTCCACGGCCAGAATCCCCCGGGATGGCAAGTGGCATCACATCGCCTTCACGCTCAATAAGGCGGCGAGCATGATTTACTTCTTCGTGGACGGTGCGCTCTGGGATCAGAGAGCCTACACGGGCACAGTGAATTTCGCTCCGGAGAATACCGAAAGTGCATATCTGGCCAAGGAATCCAGTGGAGCCAACTATGTGGGTTACATGGATCGCTTCCGTCTGCACAAGGGTGCGCTGCATCCGAGCCAATTGGACTACTACAATGTCGCTCTGGCCGTTCCTCCGGTCATCGAGGGTGTCACGGTTCCCATGGTCGAGGCCGGTCAATCGGCTGAGCTCTCCGTGGATGTCAGTGGTACGCCTCCCTTCAGCTATCAGTGGTATCGCAATGGCACCGCTATAGAAGGAGCCACGGGAGCAACCTACACGATTGAAAGTGCAGCCCTGGCCAATGCGGGTCTCTTCACAGTTCAAGTGAGCAATAATGAGGGTGGTGTAACGAGTGACCCGATTCCTCTGGTCATCACCGGTAACCCCGAGAGCTTCGTCAAACTTCTGGACTTCCAGTTGGATGAAGGCAGCGGTCTTGTGACATCCAGCCAGGTAAGCGGCGCCATCGCCAACTTCGGCATTGATCCCATCCCTGATGCGATCACCGCCGGTGCAGCTCCTTCCGAGCTCCTGGGCGACTTCAGCGTCAATTTCGGCGGAGCCGGCTGGCTCTATGCCGAGACCGAAGAAGATGTGCTTGATCTGAATGCTCCCTTCACTTGGGAAGCATGGGTTTGCAAGTCTGCCAGCGATAAGGTCTATGAAGACTTCATGCGCCTGGGCAACACCGTGAAGATCGGTATGAACAGAACCAAGGTCTTCCAGGCAACCTTCCTGGGCGTGGTGGATATCAACTCCACGATCACTGTGCAAGATGGCGTTTGGACTCATCTGGCTGCCGTTTGGGAGCCGGGCGTCGGCGTGACCTTCTACAAGGATGGTGTCCAGCAGGGCTTCACCGCAGCGACGGGTAAACCCAATCCCTATGTGAACAACACCGTCTCTCTGGGTGGCGACGCTGCAGGTGGTTCTCTCTATCAGGGTATGATGGACCGTGTCCGTCTGCACAAGGCAATCCTGACAGTCGATGAGCTCGACAGCGAAGCGGTCAATCCCAAGCCGGTCACTGAGAACACGGTTCTGGATTATGGCTTCAATGAAATGGTTCCTCCCTATAACAGCGTAGGCGAAATGCCTCTGCAGTTCGTCAATGGCCAGGAACGCGTAGCCAATCTCTCCAAGCCTGCTTGGAGCGGTCTGGATCCCTGGCAGAGTGTCGATAACGTAGGGGGTAATTCTCTCTACTTCAGCGGCACCAGCTTCACTCCGTTCAATACCGATGGAGTGAACTTCGGGGACACGACTGATTCCAGCTTCACGATGGAAGCCTGGATCAAGGACTTCGCGGTGAAAACGACCAAACAGGTGTTCTTCCAGACCTTGGGTAACATGGCTGGAACCTGCCCGCGTCTCTCCTTCGCAGTCAGCGCCACAGACGCAGTCAGCGGTAATCGCAACGTCTTCCTGACGACGCTCGGTGTTGCCGATATCAATACCGGAGTACCGATCCCCAATGATGCCGATTGGCACCACATCGCCGTTGCTTACAACGTGCCGGCTGGAATCATCTATGTTTACATCGATGGCCAGCTCGCCGGAGTCAAACAACAGTCCGGTGGACCGAACTTCGCCGTACAGACGACTGACCTTCGCGGTTGCCTGGGTCGTGAACTGGGTGGAGCCAGTCCGACAACCGGTACCGTTGACCGCGTCCGTCTCTGGAAGGGCGTCCTGAGTCCTGCTCAGCTTGACGTTCCTCCTGCAGAGCCGTTGCCGCCGTTGCCGACCGCAGAGTTGACATGGGAAATCGTTGATGGCGAGCTGGTCCTTGAATGGACCGGTGGAACTCTGGAAGTTTCCGATCAGGCCGATACAGGCTGGGTCGCCATCCGTCAGGCGTCTCCTCTGGTTGTACCGCTTTCTGAAACGACCGGTAGCAAGTTCTATCGCCTCGCGCAGTAAGCATTACGACCGCATTTCGATGGTCCTTCTGATTGCAAGGACCATCGAAATTCGATACGATTGACCGGTCCGGGAGTTTAACACTTCCGGGCCGGTCAAACCGGGAGAAGCCCGGAACTTTTTAGAGACAAGATTAATTGTAAATTACTAAACGTGAAAACGAAATTACAACAAAACCAAAAAGAAGGTTTTACCCTGATTGAGCTCCTGGTGGTGATCGCCATTATCGCCATTCTGGCCGGGATGATTCTGCCCGCCTTGAGCAAGGCGAAAGCCAAAACTCAGGGTATTTCCTGCATGAATAATCACAAACAGTTGACTCTGGCCTGGAAGCTTTATGCAGACGATAATAATGACACCGTCTGCTTTGCCTACGCGAGCAACGAGCAAGCCAACCCGGCTAACTACACGTTGGGCAAGTCCTTTGTCGGCGGCTCAATGAACTTTTCCGGAGCCAACCCGGCCAACTACGAAATCACCAACAACATCACCCGCAGTCCCCTCTATCAGTATGCGAAAGCTCCCGCCATCTGGAGATGCCCTGCTGACAAGTCTACCGTCCTGGTGCAGTCAGGACGTCAATCGGGTTCCAAGAGCCGCGTTCGCAGTATGAGTATGAACACCTTCGTTGGCGGCCAGACGGATGACTACAAGCAAGTGGATTCAGGGTGGAATGTCGGTACGGTCAAGCTCTATACCAAGACCAGCTCCATGAGACGGCCTTCCTCTACGTGGGTCATTCTCGATGAGCGTGAAGACAGTATCAATGACTCGGTCTTCATCGTCGGTATGGACAGCATTGCTGATCCGAACTATACCAGTTTTACGATTGTGGATTACCCGGCGGCCTATCACGGCAATGCGGGCGGTTTCTCGTTTGCGGACGGCCACTCTGAAATCAAAGGTTGGAAAGATCCTCGTACGGCTCCGCAGTTGAGGAAGGGAGAATTCCTGGATTTCAGCGTTGCCAGCCCGAATAACGCTGACGTGAAATGGATGCGTGAGCGCACCAGCGAACCTGAGACTCGTTAAGACGGGTTCAATTCTAAAGGCAGTTATGCGAAAACGAGGAGGGATAATGACCCCCTCGTTTTTTGCATTGTCGGAGCCGCTTCTTCTTTTCATTTCTCTTTCTCAACGCTTGCAATAGAGGGAGTTTCCTGCTGTAATTTCCCCTGTGTTGCAACAAAAGACATTGAGGCAACCGGCCTATCTTTCCGGCACAGGGCTGCATACGGGCAATCGAGTTAATTTGGCGATTCTGCCAGCGCCTGAAAACACGGGAATCGTTTTCCGCAGAACGGATTTGGAGGGTAAGCCGGAGATTGAGGCGAAGATCGAGAACGTCGTGGAGACCAGCCGCTCCACTACTCTGGGTAAGGGTAACGTCCGTATTCATACGGTCGAGCACCTTCTCGGAGCCCTTTCGGCTATGGAAATCAATAACGCTTACCTGGAGCTTGATTCCTGCGAGCCTCCGATCTGCGATGGCAGTGCCCGTGAGTTTATCCGGCTGATTCAGGTTACGGGTGTGGAATTGCAGGTGGGCTCCATCGAGCCGATTTATCTTACCTCTCCGATTGAGTTCGCGGTGGGCGATACTCAAATGATGGCTTTCCCCCACGACCGACTCAAAATCTCCTGCACCAGTGCCGATAAGAAGGGCCGCTTCACTCAGTTCTACAGTCTGGAAGTGACTCCGGAGTCTTACGTCCGGGAGCTGGCAGCCGCCCGCACTTTTTGCTTTTATGAAGAGATCGAGGGTCTCATCCGCGGCGGCCTCATCAAGGGAGGCGCTCTGGAAAATGCGGTCGTGATCCGCGAAGATGCGATTCTGACGACCGAGCCGCTCCGTTATGCCGATGAATTTGTCCGCCATAAAATCCTCGATATCGTCGGGGATCTCTCCCTCCTGGGCAAACCTCTCTGTGCGCACGTGGTAGCGGTCAAGCCCGGCCATAGCGTCAATTGCGAAATGGCGCGTCGGATTCTCCGCCAGTCTTCGAGCGATGAGCGCGCGATGGCCGTCTTCCTGCCGCCGCCCAACCAGGAAAAGCCGGTCAAGCGCAACGTGACCGTGAAGGATGGCGAAGGACTGGATATTGACGACCTCTACCAGATATTGCCCCATCGTTATCCTTTCCTCATGATTGACCGGATACTGGATATCCAGCCTACTCGCGCCGTAGCCCAAAAGAACGTAACCATCAATGAACCCTACTTCCAGGGGCACTACCCCCGCAAACCGATCATGCCCGGTGTCCTGCAGTTGGAGGCCATTGCTCAGACGGCGGGTATCCTGACCATGCGCAGTGCGGAGAATTTCGGCAAGCTGGCCTATTTCATGTCCGCTGAAAACGTGAAGTGGCGCAAACCGGTCGTTCCGGGCGACACGGTCATCATCGAAGTCGACATGGTTCGCTCGCGCGGCAAGATCGGCAAAGCCAAAGGGGTTTGCAAGGTCAATGGTGAGATTGTCAGCGAAGCGGAAGTAACCTTTATGATCAGTGCCCCCCTGGAATAATTTATGACAGAAATCCATCCTACGGCTGTTATCGCGCCCGAAGCCAAAATCGGCAGCGATTGCGTCATCGGTCCCTATTGTGTGATCGGCAAACATGTGGAGCTGGGAGACCGCTGCCGTCTTCACTCTCACGTCGTCATCGACGGCTATACGACCCTGGGCACGGATAATGAAATTTTCCCTTTCGTTTCCCTGGGGCAGAGGTCTCAGGATCTCAAATGGCGCGGCGGCATCACTTATACGCGGATCGGCAACCGGAATACGCTCCGGGAAGCTGTGACCGTCAATAGCGGCACTGGAGAAGGCGAAGTGACGGAGATTGGGGATAATAATCTGATAATGGCCTATTGCCACGTGGCCCACAATTGCTGTCTGGGCAATCACATCATTATTTCAAACGGTCTGGCCATGGCGGGCCACGTCACCGTGGAAGATTACGCCGTGATCAGCGGTTTGGTTACGATTCATCAATTTGTGAGGGTTGGGACTATGGCCATTATCGGCGGTTCTTCCAAAGCTACTCAAGATGTGCCCCCGTATGTTATGGCTGATGGGAACCCGGTTCGGCCCAGAGGTTTGAACAAGGTCGGGCTCACCCGCAGAGGTGTTTCCGAGGCGGCACAGCTCCAGCTCAAAAGAGCTTATAAACTCTTCTTCCGCTCGGGGATGGCCTTGGATAATTCCATTAAGGAGCTTGAGTCTCAGGGCACCTTGTTGCCGGAAGTTCAGCACCTGGTTAATTTCGTTAAGAACAGTCCTCGGGGTGTTTGTCGCTAGAAAAGGAAGATTTCATTGGAAAAGAACGCAACTTTCACCCGCGCCAAGTGTTTCTCATCAGGAAACCGACGGTTGAACAGCCGTTAAAACAGGTAGACGAAGAGAAATATGTTAACGGCATCCTTAACGACTCTTTTTGAGGACGAGGGTTTAGCGACGAGGGAGGAGTTCTCCCATTGGCTTAGAGCGTGGAGAGCCTCCATAGATGGGGGTGCCACCGACTCGATGCTTTCTTTTTTTGCCAGGGAAAAGGGGGTTTCCGAAGACGAATACCTCGATAAAGTCGCCCGGATATTGAACTGGGAGCGTGTGGATGTGCTTCAGGCCGATGTTTCCCGCGAGGCCAGCATGAAGATTTCCCCCAAGGTCGCTTTCCAGTTTACGGTCATGCCGGTTTCTCTGGAGGAGGATGTGCTGACGGTCGCCGTGTGTGATCCCTTTGATTTGGCCATGCTCAACTCGGTGCGCTTTGACGCCCGCTGCATGGTGAAATTTCAGCTCGCTTCGCAATCGGATATCGAAAAGACGCTCAAGAAATATTACGGCGTGGGTGCTGAAACCCTCACCGAGATGGCCGAAGACGACCTCATGGACCTGGATATCTCTTCCGATAAGGAGATCACCGAGGGCGATCAGGATGCCAGCGTCATCAAATTCGTCAACCAGATCATCTGGGAAGCTTTTAAGGATAGAGCCACAGATATTCACTTTGAACCAGCTGAGGATGAGCTTCGCATCCGCTACCGCATTGACGGCCTGCTCTATCAGACGCCGATGCCGCCTCAGTTGAAGCGTTTTCAGGCCTCCATTATCTCCCGCATCAAGGTCATGTCGGGGATGAACATTTCCGAGAAACGCCTTCCTCAGGATGGACGCATCAATGTCCGCATTAAGGGAGAAGAGATCGATATTCGTGTTTCGACGGTTCCGACGGTTTACGGCGAGAGCGTTTCTCTGCGTCTCTTGACCCGCGGTAAAATCTTTTTAAGTCTCGATAAACTCGGCTTCAACCCGCGCGATGAAATGGCTATCCGTGAGATCATTGTCAAACCTCACGGCATCTTCCTCGTGACCGGTCCTACCGGTTCGGGTAAATCGACTTCTCTTTACGCCTTCCTGAGTTCCATCAACTCGGTTCATAAACGGATTATCACGGTCGAGGAACCGGTCGAGTATGAGCTCAAGGGCATTAACCAGATCGCAGTGCGTCCGGATATCGGCCTGACTTTCGCCAAGGGCCTGCGCCACATTCTGCGTCAGGACCCGAACGTGATCATGGTGGGTGAAATCCGCGACCTGGAGACGGCTGAAATTGCAATTCAGGCCTCTCTGACCGGCCACTTGGTATTGAGTACGCTCCATACCAACGATGCGGCCAGCGCCTTTACCCGTCTGATCGATATGGGCATCGAGCCCTTCCTGGTCGCCACTTCGGTGGAAGCGGTCATGGCTCAGCGTCTGGTGAGGACCATTTGTAAGAACTGCGCGACGGCCCAGAACCTGGAGCACGATTACCTGAAACGCATCGGCTACCCAGCCAACGAAATCGCAACAACGACTTTCTATAAGGGGGTCGGATGCGAGCAGTGTCGTATGCAGGGCTACAAAGGCCGAATGGGTATTTATGAATTGCTCCTGGTGACCGAAGAACTGCGGACTCCCATTTTGGCCCGCTCACCATCGAGCACGATTTCTCAGATCGCCATCGAGCAGGGGATGAGGCTCCTGCGCGTAGATGGCTGGGAAAAAGTGAAGGAGGGTCTGACTACGGTTGAAGAGGTCCTGCGCGTGACGCAGATAGAACAGCATTTGGATAATTTTGAGGAGAGCATTCCCGGGTAAGGAACCATGAAGAAGGAGACAAAGAAATCAAAATCAAAGCAGCTTAGGCTGGTGAATTTCCTGATTCCCGGGGTAGTGACCCATCGCATTCATCAGTTTGATTGCGTGGGAGCCGATTTCAAGGCACCCCGTTCTCAGGATTGTCCGGTTCACCAGAAACCCAAAGAAAACTGGAGCCTGAAAGATTATCGCAATCTTCTGCGCCAGAAGGTCAATGTTTCCTGGGCTCCAGTCGAGGACGTTTTCCTGAAGGTGATTCATCTGCCCGGTGAATCGCCCGAAGAGCTCCGGATGATGGTGGAGCTGCAGTTGGAGAAGATTTCCCCCGTACCCCTGGCTCAACTGGTCTGGGATATTCAGGTGCTTCCCGATCCCGTTCCGCTTCCCATGCCCGAGCGCGACCCGGCTCATCCGGAAGAAGTGCTCAACCCGATGTATCGCTATGCGGTCGTGGTGCTGATGGCCGAGCGAACCGCCATTGAGAATTTACTGGCTCTTCTGGAGGAGAGCGCCTTCCATGCGGACCGGATCGAGCTGCCTTTCCTGCATGAAATTTTGCAATCTCCGGGCACCCGCGACGGGCTCTATATCTACCCGATGCGCAGCGGCTCGAGGAACCTCGCCGTGACGGCCTGGTGGACTCAGGGCCAGTTGCAGAATATCGACATGATTTATCTGCCGGTCGATGAGACCTGGAAGACGATTTTTCCGATTCAGCTCAACCAGGTGATCTGGGCCGGGCAGTTAGCCGGCTGGCTCAAGGAGCAATTCTCCTGGACCCTGGTCGTTCCTGCCGAGGATGATGAAGCGCTCCCGATTGCCGATTGGAATACCCTTTTGACCGATCTCTACGGCGAAGGCAAGTTCGATAAGCGAATGACCGAGCCCGAGATGGCACGCCTCAATTGCTCTTTGATCTGCAGCGGCCCTACCGCCAACCTGTTGCCGCCCGAGTTTGCCGGTACCTACCGCCAGAAATATGTCGATAAACTCTGGCTTCAGGGCATCACAGCAGCGGTGGCGGCGTATCTCATTTTCTGCCTGGTCTATTTTGGCGGAGCGACGTTCGCGGACTTCCAGAATTCCCGTGCCGAGGCGAAAATCCAGCTCCTGAATGGCGATTATCAAACGGCCTTGAAATTGCGCGAGCAGCTCGATTTGCTCCAGTTGCAGCACAGCCTGAAATTTGCCGCATTGGATTGCTACCGGCTGACGGCTGAGCTCCTGCCTCCGGAGTTGAAGCTGACCCGATTCAATTTCAACGGAGGCGCTGACATCTCATACGTGGGTGAAGCGCCCTCGGAGCAGATCGGAGCGGTGACCACCTTCAATGAGCAGCTTTCCCGTGCTCTCACTTATGGGGATAACCCGGTGCCGTTCTTCAAAAAAGTCAACCCGCCCACTTCGGTTCAAAAGGCAGGAGCGCCGGACACTCTGACCTGGCGTTTTACCTGTGAACTCAATCTGCCGGAGATTAAAACGGAGACCAAAAAGAAATGACATCCTGGTTTAACAGTCTGAATTTAAAACCCCAGGAGCGGCGCCTGGTTATCGGAGTGCTGATCGGCGCCTTTATCCTGGTCAACGTCTGGTTCGTCTGGCCGCATTTCGGTGATTGGGCCAAGAATGCCAAGAATGCCGAGGATACCGAGCTGAAGGTCAAGCGCTACCAGACCGAGGTGAATAACATTAGCCGCTATCGCACCCTGATACGCGAGCTCGAGCAGGATGGCGGTGCGACGATTGCCGCGGCAGAGCAGGCGGTTCAATTCCAGAAAACGATTCAGGAGATTGCCAATCGCAGCGGCGTGTCCATTAACCGCTATGACCCGGCCAATCCGCGCCGCGGTGCCCTGGGCGCCTCAACCGGTGCAGCTAACAGCCCGACAAACAGCTTTTTCGAAGAGTCCGGCCTCTCGGTTCAGATGCAGCAGGTGGATGAAGAAGATTTGGTTCTCTTCCTCTACAATCTGGGCAGCGGCAACTCCAATATCCGCGTGAAGGAGCTTGAGCTCAACCCGCACAATACGGGCACCCGCCTGGTTTGCAAAGCGCTCCTCATCGCCAGCTACCAGAAAGCGCCTCCTCCTAAGTCTGCAGGGTTGGCCCCGGCTGCCAAACCGAGCGCCCTCCCCACCAATAGCGGAAATACCCGAAGCAATGCGGCTGCTGCACCGGCTTCCTCGGCGGCCTCCGCGACCAATACCCCTTTAGTTAAACAACCCTCTCAAAGATCCCCCGGGGCTGCGACAAATGCGGCGCCGGCTCCCAATAGATAAGGATACAGTGTCATGACCAAAAAGATTATAGCTGTTTTTTGTGGAATCCTGCTGAGCTCTACCGCTCTGTTGCCGGTACTCCATGGGCAAAATTCGCCTGCCCCGGCCGAGCCCGCTCCTGCGCAACCTCCGGCAATTTCTCCCATTCCTGCTGCCCCGGAGGAGGGTGAGGAAGATAAGGGTCTGGAGCCTGCCCCGCAGACTCCCGAGACTCCCTCTGCGCCTGAAGATGAAGGTGACGGCAATGGAGGAGAGACTCCCCCGGAAGATATTTCCCCTGCCACACCGACTCCGGCAGAGCCTGCCCCGACACCTGCCGAGCCAACTCCGAATCCTGCACCTGCTCCTGCTCCGGCAGCCCCTGTCATGCCTTCACCCGAGAGGATGAGACCGAATATGACCAACCGCCTGGGTGGTCCCGGCAGGCCTTCGGGCTTTGATCGCTCCCGGATGTCGCCGCAAGCTCCCGGAATGGCTCCCGGAATGCGCGGCCCCGGCGGTACGACGCCTCCTGCTTTTGTCCCCTCAGCTCAGACGAACAGATTGCTCTCCAGTGAAGCCTTGAATGCCGCCAGAGCGGCCCAGCCCGGCGCAACATCCGCCCTCCCTGAGGAGGTGCCGACGACTTTCACGACGCTCGAACTGGATAACCCCGGTGAAGTCATGCCCGTGGGCGCCTGGCAGATCCAGAATATGCCTCTGGATGCCTTCCTGGATGTTTACGCCGACCTGGTCGCCCGCACCGTGATCCGTCCCGCCACGCTGCCGCAGGCCCAGATCAATTTCAAAATGAAGACGCCGCTCACCAAGCGCGAGCTCGTGCAAGCCTTGGAAGGTGTCCTCATGGTCAATCAGATTACGATTATCCCCTCGGGAGAGAAGTTCGTGACCGCCTCACCCCTGGCTGATGCCGCAGGAATGGGTTCCAAACTCAACGAGATGGATATGAAGGAAATCCCCGAGTCGCTCCAGTTCATGACTCAGATCGTCCAGCTCACCAATGCTTACCCGAGCGAAGTGGTGGCCTCCATTCAACCTTTTGCCAAAATCCCCAATGGAATCGTCTCCATCGAAGAATCCAAACTGGTGGTGATCCGCGACTATGCGGTCAACGTCAAACGTATGATCGAGATTTTGAAGAGGGTGGATGTCGTCCCGGATGATGACTACAGCTTTAAAGTCATTCCTATCCGCTACGGAACGGTAGAAGATCTCAATAACGTGGTGGGCACTCTGATCGGCAGCAGCAGCTCAGTGGGTAGCATGGGTTCTTCCCGTACGAGTCAGACCGGCATTGGCGGCCGAACCGGTATCGGCACCAGCAGCCGCACGGGAACCTCTTCGCGCAATAACCGTACCAGCAGCTCTTCCCGTTTGACGGGGGCCCAGGTGAATATGCAGCGCCTGGGAGCCGGCGGAATGATGTCCGGACCTGGAACTTTCCAGAGCCGGATGGGCAATATCATGGGCCGGGCAGGCGGCGCCAATCAACAGGTTTCGCTCCTGATGGATACCGCACAGGTCATCCCTGATGAGCGCTCCAATTCCCTCATCGTCTACGCGACCAAGCGTGACATGGCGGTCATCACCAATGTGATTGCGCAGCTCGATTTCCTCCTGCCGATGGTCCTGATCGAATCGGTCATCGTCGATGTCAACCTGGGCGATAAATTTGATTTCGGTGTTTCTGCAGCGCAAATTCGGACCAATAGTTCTAATTTCTCCGGTTTGGGAGGAATGTTCAATGGACAGGGGACCTATTCTTCTGCCGTTCGCAATGCGGGCAATCTCACCAATATGCCGGCTGGCTTCAGCTATTTCGGCAAGTTGAATGATGAATGGGAGTTCGGTGTCGCTGCGGCGGCCTCCAAGAATAAGGCGACTGTCTTGCAGCGTCCGCGTATCTTGACGATGCATGGCGTCCCGGCCAGTTTCTTTAACGGCCAGAGAATTCCCTATGCCAGCAGTAGCTACTATGGCGGCTATACCAGCTCGGCAAACGTCTCTTTCGATTACCTGGATGTTGGTATCCAGCTTGATGTCACTCCGTATATCACCCCCAATGGCCTGGTCCTGATGGATATTTCCCAAACCATTGACGAGTTTGCACAGTGGGTCGAGATGGGTAATGACCTCAAAGCGCCGCAGACCGTCAACCGCGATGCCACGGCCATGATCGCCGTGCAGGACCGCGAGTCGATTATGCTTGGAGGCTTCATCCGCCAGAGCAAGAGCAATGGCAATTCCGGTGTGCCTTACCTCAAGGATATTCCTCTCCTGGGCTATCTCTTCCGCAGTACGAGCACGTCCAACGACCGCTCTGAGCTCCTGGTCTTTATTCGCCCGACGATTCTGGATGATCCGGAGAAAATCCGCGAATTTTCTGAGAGCGAGAGTAAGACCCTGCCTGGAGCCTATATGGCCCTGCGCGAGTACAATCGCGATACCCGCAATCAGATGCTCTCCGTCCTGGAAGAGGAGAAAGCGCTCGATATTAAAGAAAAGAAAGAACTCCAGAAATTCCAGGAGCGCATGGATCAGCTTGATGCCAAGGCATCCAAAACTGATGAGAAACTCGAGCAGCGAGCCGAGCGCAAAAACCTCACAGTGACGGAAATTCCTCCTACGGATGATCCCGCCATTACTGAGATTGAAGCCAAGTCTCCGGCGCCTGAGCTTAAGGAGATTGTTCCCCAGGAGCCTGCACAGTAATAGGTGAATCGGTACATGGAAAAGCCTTTGAATAATTCAGACAAGACGCGCGAAAGCGCGTTTTGTTCTGAGGACCAATCCCGTCCGCTGGACCCTTGGCCTTTGCTGGAATCCAAAGTAGTCGGAGATTTCAATATCTTCACACTTATATCCAATCGCAAACGCTCCCCGCGCACCGGTGCCGAGGCGACCTATTATGCACTGGATACGACCGACTGGGTTAATATCGTCGCTTTGACGCCCGAAGAAGAAGTGATCATGGTCGAGCAGTTCCGCCACGCCACCAATACGATTGAGCTCGAGCTCCCGGGCGGCATGATGGATAAGGGAGAAACCGACCCCGTGGCAGCCGCCTGCAGAGAGCTGCGCGAAGAGACCGGCTATGAAGGCGAGAACGCCCGCCAGATCGGCTGCTGTTTCGCCAATCCCGCGATTCTGACCAATCGCGCTCATACGATCCTGGTGGAGCGCGCCCTCCCCAAACACGAGCTGGAGTGGGACTCGGGCGAGGATATCCGGATACGCCTTGTGCCGATCTCCCAGGTCAGAACCCTCGTCGCTGAGGGCAAAATCAGGCACAGTATTATTGTTGCCGCTCTCTACTATTATGACCTCTGGAAGAGGGGACTTTAGGCGAGAAGTGGGTTGACAAAGGCGCTTGTCCCGCCTATTCTTTCACTGCTTTTGGGGCCAGCATAGCTCAGCGGTAGAGCATTCGATTTGTAATCGAACGGTCATCAGTTCAATCCTGATTGCTGGCTCCATTTTTTTC
>CAZSTC010000043.1:0-18728 GCA_964609795.1 uncultured Verrucomicrobiota bacterium | reverse complement strand
ATACTGTTGGCTTGCATTGCGGCCGCAATACCAACTCTGGGAGATTCGGGAAACATTCCCGTATCCTCGTTTACAGAGGTACTACAGTCTCCAATTAAAACTAGATTTTTCCCAACTGACCTTACTTTTATCGAGTTGGATTTCCCCCAGCCTGCAATTCCACTGACAGACACCAACTTTTTCGAGGTCGGAATCAACGCAGCTAAAAACATTTCTTTTGCTTCGGCATTATCGAGTGCTTCAGCAACAACCTCGCAATCTTTGAAAACAGTCGTCAAGTTCTCACTAGTCAACTTTATGTTGTGTATTACCAAATTTAATCGACTCTCAATACGCAATAGATTTTCTTTTAGCGCATGGACTTTTTGCTTGCCTATTTGATCTGCAAAAAAAAATTGTCGATTCAAATTGCTGGGGGATACACTATCGTAATCTGTAATCACTATATTTTTAATACCGGCCCTCACTAAATGCATTGCACAGTTCGACCCGAGTCCCCCTGCCCCAGCTATTCCGACAGTGGTTTTTTCAAAAACAGCTCTCTCCTTATCAGATATATAAAGATTAACAGACATAACAATTAGCCACCAGATACAATAGAAAATATATTAATAATATCGTTATTGTTTATTCTTATATTTTTTAAATCTGAGTTATTTTCTAAAATAGTATTATTAATTTCTATTATAACTCTTTTTCCTATCAGATTTTTTACTAATAAAAAATCATGCAAATTTTCTGAATCTGTTTCCTCTTCATTGCATTGATATATAATATTTTTCATTTATAAATAATTTCTTAAAAGAAAAAAGACTCCTCGAATTATATCTATTACAAGGAGTCGTATTCTTAACGCAAAATTGGCATCAGATTAGATTAAGGGCATCAGCGAGAGCCCCAATTATATCATCTATATGTTCAATTCCAATAGATAGACGAATCAGTTCAGGCTGAAGTCCTGCTTTGCGCTGATCTTCATCTGAAAGCTGAGAGTGCGTCGTGCTGGCAGGATGAATAATGAGGCTCTTTGCGTCACCCACGTTGGCTAGCAAGCTGAAAAGCTTGATATTATCGACCAGCTTAACCGCTTCCTTGCTTCCACCCCTTACTCCAAACACGACCATTCCACCAGCACCCTGCGGAAGATATTTCTTTGAGAGATGACTATCAGCAAGCCCCGGATATTTCACCCATGCGACCTTGGGATGATCTGCCAAAAACTTTGCCACCTGCAATGCGTTTTGACTGTGTTTAATCATACGCAGTGTTAAAGATTCCACTCCCTGCAAAAAAATCCACGCAGAATCAGGGGATAAAGTGGCCCCTTGGTTGCGAAGGCCTACCGTGCGCAAGCGCAAAATAAAAGCAAGCCTGTTGAGTTGGCCCAAATCGTGTGCAAAGCGCAATCCGTGGTACCCCCGATCCGGTTCATTATATAGAGTGAATTTAGGGTCAGTCCAGTCAAAATTGCCTGCATCGATAACGATACCTCCGATTCCGGTTCCGTGTCCACATATCCATTTTGAGAGTGAATGGATAACGACGTTCGCCCCATATTCAATCGGACGCAAAAGAGTTGGTGTCGTAAAGGTCGAATCCACGACGAGGGGCAGCTTGTATTTTTGCGCTATTTTTGCATACCCTTCAATATCAGCTATTTCCAAAGTTGGGTTTCCGACGGTTTCAATAAAAATAGCCTTTGTCCGCTCGTTAATAGCAGCTTCAACTGCTGAGAAGTCATTTACAGGGGTAAAATTCACCTTAATCCCATTTTGAGGTAAAATGGCATCAAACTGAGTAAACGTCCCCCCGTATAGGTTATTAGCAGATACTATTTCGTCGCCACATTTGCAGATGTTGGTCAGAGCAAAATAGATTGCGGCAGTCCCGCTGGACAGCGTTAATGCAGCTGCCCCACCCTCTAGTGCGGCCAGTCGCTGCTCGAGGACATCATTCGTCGGATTCATCAACCGCGAATAGATGTTCCCCAATTCTTTCAAAGCGAACAAATTAGCAGCGTGTTCGGAATTTTTGAAATTGTATGCTGTTGTGCGATAAATCGGAACAGCACGCGATAAGGTTGCGGGATCAGGTGACTGCCCTGCATGAATGGCCAACGTTTCGATATGATATTTCTTTTTCATATTTTTTAATTTGAGTTATTCTTCAAAAAGCCAAGTGGAAAGATAGCGCTCCCCAGAATCAGGAAGCAACACAACAATTCTTTTATTTTCGAAATCCTTTCTGCGACTTAATTCTAAAGCAGCATGGAGTGCAGCGCCGGAAGAAATGCCAACCAGTAGTCCTTCCGTTTTAGCAGCTAACCTGGCTACTTTTCCGGCATCATCAGAGGAAACTGTTATCACTTCGTCAATTATTTTCGTGTTTAACACATCAGGTATAAAACCGGCTCCGATACCTTGAATTTTGTGAGGCGCAGCTTTGCCGCCCGAAAGAACTGGACTAGCGTCGGGTTCGACAGCGATAATCCTGATAGAAGAATTTTGTTCTTTAAGAAACTCTCCAATTCCAGTAATCGTCCCTCCGGTACCAACGCCTGCGACAAAAGCATCTATTTTCCCCTGAGTAGCGGTCCATATTTCCCGAGCCGTATATGTTCTATGGTATGCCGAATTAGCCGGATTGGCAAATTGTTGGGGAATAATAGAACCGGGATTCTCTTCAAGAAGTTCTTCAGCTTTAGCAATCGCGCCCTTCATTCCTGCTGCCCCTTCCGTCAATACAAGATTTGCACCATAGGCGGCCAATAATTTGCGTCTTTCAATGCTCATGGTCTCAGGCATGGTGAGAATCAAACGATACCCCTTGACTGCGGCAACCAACGCCAAACCGATTCCTGTATTGCCGCTGGTTGGTTCAATAATAAGCCCACCGGGCTTAAGAATCCCTTCTTTTTCAGCTGCATCTATCATAGCCCAAGCAATACGATCTTTGACGGAACCGCCAGGGTTAAAATACTCCATTTTGGCAAGCAATTCGGCTTTACCACTATTCAATCGATTAATTCTCACCAGAGGGGTGGAACCTATCGTTTCTAATATATTCTCTGCAATACGACTCATAATTCAACTCTCTGTACACTACTAAATTGGTAATATTCCCTATCATATGGGAACTGCTGATATTCTATTGGTTAAGATGAATAGAGTCAATAGAGTAATTTAAAGAATATTTAATTGGTAGTTTTTATAGAGAATCCACACTTCCATTTCCAGGAGCAGCTGTGGTTTCTCTCATAACACATCACACGAAGGCTGTAAAATTCTTAGAATCACACTGAACAGTTTCAAAAAAAACAGACTCGGGAAATTCACATTTCCAGGCTGCCAATTCAATTCTTTCCTAGGTTTGATTCAATGACTTGAAAGTATTTCTGTTTTGCACGAAGATAGAGGCGGTATGGATTCGAAAGTTACCAGTTTGGTTGGAGCAGCTTTGATCGTCCTTTTGATGGGAGGCTGTTACGAAAAGAAAAACGGTGGTGCTCAACCAGTCAAAGCACCGTCGCTCGAAAGTACTGCGACTCCACCAGTCCCCATGACAGGAGTCGTGTCCGAATCTGGAGAAATTCAATACCATCAAAACACACCTCTTGTTAACCTCCCTGTTTTAAAGCTCTATCTGGGCAAAGCAACGTTGAATGCGGAGTTGGCCATCAGTTTAAAGGAATTAGCAACAGGCATGATGTTTCGAAAAGAATTGGAAGAAAATGCCGGAATGCTTTTTGTATACCCCTTCGTTTCAGATGTCGCTTTTTACATGAAAAATACTTATATCCCTCTTTCCTGCGCTTACATTGACGCTGAAGGTATCATCCAGGAAATTTACGATATGAAGCCGCTGAGTGAAGAATCGATTCCATCTAAATCGGATAAAATCAGATTCATTCTGGAAGTCAACCAGGGATGGTTTGAAAAACAGAATATTGATCCCGGCACACTGATTACGACTGAGAAGGGCTCTCTTTCAGAGCTTTTTCCCCTTACGACGTATAGATAATTTGCTTGCATAATAGAGACGAAATGAAAAAAGTTTTTGATGCTCTCGTTGAAGGAATCCGCAGTTCGCTATCCGCCTGCGGATTTAACTCTGCTTTGCTGGGTTTGAGTGGAGGTCTCGACTCCGCACTGGTTGCCACTTTAGCAAAAGAAGCATTAGGTAAAAAAAATGTATGGGGCATATCTATGCCAAGCCTCTACTCTTCACCAGAAAGCCTGGAAGACGCCAAAGAACTATCTGATAACCTCGGAATACGCTATGACGTACTACCAATCACGAATTGCTTTCAACTCCTAAAAAAGGAGCTTGCTCCCATCTTTAACGGCGCTCCGGAAGGATTGGCTGAAGAAAATATGCAAGCACGCTTACGTGGCATCATGCTAATGTCTATCTCCAACAAGATGGGCGGCATGGTTCTCAGCACGGGAAACAAATCTGAAATAAGTGTCGGTTATTGCACCCTTTATGGCGATACCTGCGGTGGTCTGGCGGTAATTAACGATCTCTATAAGACAGAGGTTTACAGACTATCCTATTGGATCAATGAGTACTTTAAAAAACCGGTTATTCCCATTAGTACTTTAACGAAAGCGCCATCAGCAGAACTGCGTCCTAACCAGAAAGATCAAGACTCCCTTCCCCCCTATGAAGTTTTGGATGCAATTTTGAAACTCCACATCGAAGAGGGTAAAGCGAAGAATGAGATCGTGTTGACTGGTTTTGACTCGACGGTTGTGGACCGGGTGATATCGCTGTTTAATAAAAACAAGTACAAGCAATTGCAAATGCCCCCGGGTTTATCTGTACGCCATCTTCTATACTAGACTTAAACTCATGAAGCATCGACTCTCTGAAATACTTTTTGAAAAAGCCCTTCAATTTATTCCCGGTGGAGTAAACTCACCCGTTCGCGCTTTCCGAGCTGTAGGAGGAAAGCCTTTTTTCGCTCAAAAAGCGGCAGGATGCAAAATATGGGATGTCGATGGAAATGAATATATTGATTACGTGGGAACATGGGGACCTGCGATCCACGGACATTCCCACTCTCGAATCATAAAAGCTGTCTGCGATACTGCCCAAATGGGAACCAGCTTCGGCATTCCCAACCCATTGGAGGTTAAAATGGCGGAACTGGTTCGGAAGCTGGTTCCTAGTGTTGGGAAAATAAGAATGTGCAACTCCGGAACAGAGGCCACGATGTCCGCCATACGTCTGGCACGCGGTTTTACAGGTCGTGAAAAAATTATCAAGTTTGAGGGGTGTTACCATGGGCATGCCGATTCGCTTTTAGTAAAGGCCGGGAGTGGCGCCCTAACCTTCGGGTGTCCCGATAGTGCTGGTATCCCACCTGCTTTTGTGCAGCATACCTTGCTGGCTCCTTTCAACGATCTGGAAGCAGTAAAAAATCTTTTTGTGGCATATCCTGATCAAATAGCCGCTATTATTTTAGAGCCGGTTCCGGGAAATAGCGGTGTTTTTATACCTCAATCTGGATTTCTGGAAGGTTTAAAGGCGCTCACTGAAAAATATGGCTCTTTGCTGATTTTTGATGAGGTGATGACCGGATTTCGTTTGTCCAGCGGAGGTGCCCAGGAGCGTTTTAATATATCCCCAGACCTCTCTTGTTTTGGAAAAATTATTGGAGGAGGATTGCCCGTAGGCGCATTTGGAGGACGTTCAGATATTATGGACTACCTGGCTCCTTTGGGGCCCGTATATCAGGCAGGCACACTGAGTGGAAATCCTTTGGCAATGGCTGCAGGTATTGCCTCTTTGGAACTGCTTACGGAAACCGATGCTTACAGACGTTTGGAAACGCTAGGGGCATTGTGGGAGGAAGGAATGAAGTCTATCGCAAAAGCCAATCAAATTCCAATTTGCATTAACAGAGTGGGTTCGATGTTTTGCGTTTATTTTACCGAGGCTCCTGTCGCTAATTTAGCAGATGCAATGGAAAGCGATCGTGAACGGTTTGCTCGTTATTTTCATGCGATGCTGGAAGAGGGAATATACTTGGCGCCTTCACAATTTGAAGCCGGCTTTCTTTCAACAGCTCACACAGAAGAAGATATAAAGAAAACACTTGATGCTGCCAGCGCTGCTTTTAAAAAACTGTAAGCCAATTTTCTTAAAACGTCGATTTTAGGGTGCGATAACGCTCTTGCGCCTGTTTCTGCCAGAATATTTTTAGCCGATTTTTTTCTGTCGGAATAGACCATTCTTTTTGGAGTACTCTTTCCAACTCCTCCTCACTGATCAAGGGGGCTCCTAACTGCTCCAAAATCTCTGTGCTTTTACCTACCCTAATGGCACGTAGCCAAGCCGCGGAAAGCTCACGATGGGTGTCAATTAACTGAGCACCAATCAGAGCGCAAACCAAATCACGCCGTTTATAGGCAAGCTCACTGTTAAATTGAAAGCCTAGTTCATGTTCATCATTTGTCCCTTTCTGCGATTCATAAGGAGATATAGCCAGTGGGGAATAAGAGGAATAATTTCCATAAACATCCTTTCGAACAGGCATTCTGAGTAATGATGATTTAGAAGGCCCTCCCGGCACACCAACTGGCAGCATCCAAACTTTCTGGCCTTCCTCAGAAAGAACTAATTCAATGAATTTTTTTGCGTCAGCCGGATGAGGAGCTCCTTTTAGCAGGGCAATGCAATCGGGCGATAAAACCGAAAAATCCTCAGGTATTACAAAAAGCATGTTCTCTTTTCCTGCACTGGAGACTTGAGTAAAGCCGTAAAAATCGATGCAAATAGAAGAAGCACTATTTCCGTAGGTGGTTTGCCTGGGTGGATCTGTTGCATATCGACCGATAGACTCGGAATTAGCAGCCATCCCTGTCAGTATGCGCCAACCGCGCTCCCATCCGTAGGATTGTAAAATAGCCTCCATCATAGAATACATACTTCCGCTGTTGCGTGGATCACTGAGGGAAATCCACCCTTGAAGTTTTGGGTTTGTCAGTTCATCCCAGCGGCGAGCTTGAGGTAACGCGTTATATTCCAAGACGCGAAGATTATGCAGAATTCCAAAGGTAGCTATAGTAACCCCATACCAATAAGAATCCGAATCGCGTAAAAGTGTTCCTTGATGAGAGACCGGAATAGAAAGAAGAATATCATCCTCCAGGGGACAAGAAGCCAGAATTCCATCCTCTTTTAAATCGTAATAAGGATCAACACCACAACCAAAGAGAATGTCTAAACCGATTCCTTCGGGCTTGGAAGCAAACTCAGAGCGTATAAAGCGCAAAGTATCACTTGAGCCACCCACATTGCGCCAATCCAGAAAGACATTCTTGTTATATTTTTTTCGATACCAATTTTGAAAGAGAATCGAAAACTCATTCCTCACCTCTTCTGTATGCGGAGTCAGAATGGAAACAGTAATTGGTTGTGCAGATTCTTCGCAAATTGCGTGTGGAGAGAAGCAGAAAAATAAAATGCTTAGAAACCCAACGAAAGAAAATGAGTGCCTCCAAAAAAACAAAAATGTCCGGGAATTTTTCACAAAATCCCTATTCGGCAAATTCGTCGCAACGAAGTTCCCGAATCACCGATACACGTATTTTACCGGGAAATTGAAGTTCGTTCTGCACTTTAGACGCGATGAACTTAGCTATGAGTTTACACTGTTCATCTGAAGCGAGCGATGGTTTAACAAAAACACGAAGCTCACGGGCGGCTTGAAGGGCAAAACACTTCTGAATTGCAGGAATTGAATTACCAAGGTGTTCAAGCTGTTCAAAACGTTTGATATAAGATTGCATTGCCTCCAACCTGGCACCGGGCCGCGCCGCAGAAATTGCATCAGCCGCAGAAATTAAACAGGTAAGCGGTGAATAAGGGTCGTGAATCAACGTTTGATGAGAATGGTGGTTGGCCACTGCAGAGACAACGGCAGCTGATTCCAAGTTATTCTGTAAGAAATCAGCTCCTATTTGAGCATGAGAACCTTCATTTTCATGGCTCATCGCTTTTCCAATATCATGAAGAAGGCCTGCCCTTCTTGCTTGAGCTATATTCATTCCCAATTCTGCCGCCAAGAGACCTGCAAGAAGAGATACTTCGACAGAATGAGCCAGAACGTTTTGAGAATAACTGTAACGAAAACTGAGCTTACCCAGCATATCCAGAACTGGTTCCGGAAGCAATGTGAGGAGACCCGCTTTTTTTATCGCACTCTCAGCAGCAGTTCTGGCACTTTCTTGAACCTGAGATTCAGCTTGTGAAACGACCTCTTCAATCAACGAAGGATTGAACTGTCCGTTTGCGACCAAGGCCGTCATGGCTCGTTTGGCTATTTCGCGGCGGACAGGGTCAAAGCCCGAAAGTGTAATAACGCCCGGCGAATCATCCACCATAACTGTGATGCCGGTAAGGTTTTCAAAAGTTTTGATATTGCGGCCCTCTCGGCCAATAATCCTCCCCTTAATATCATCACTTGGAAGTTGGATAACGGCAGAGTCACTTTCAAAGGAATGAGTTATTGCACAACGCTGAATCGCAATGGCTATGATACGCTGCGCCTCTTCTTGAGCCGAAGATTGAGCCGAATCAAGAATGCGCCTGGATAGTTTGCAGGCATCTGCAGCTGCTTCCTTTTCTATTTGACTCATTAATGCATTACGTGCCTCCTGAGCTGTAAGGCCCGCAATTTGAGCAATGCGTTCGCTCCACCGAGTTTGCATCTGATTCACTTCCTGTTGGGTAGCTGTAATTTGCTGCTCCTGCTTGCTCAAGCGCGTAGCATGTTCCTTGATATTAGCTTCCCGCTCCACAATTCCCTGTAATTGAAGACCAATCAGAGCCTCCCGATGCGCTAGTGCCTGTTCTTTTTGATCATAAAGCTCATCTTTTACTTTTGATAATTCCGCAAGACGTTTCTGTCCCTCCAAAAAACACTCGTCAGCGCGACTCTTAGCATCCATCAACATGCGCTCTTTCTCGAATCGAAGACTCTTCTGTTGCCAGCGAAGCCAAATAAAGAGGCAAGTGAAAATGAGGACGAAAAAGACGAGTATAACCCAAATATCATCCATAAACTAAACGTGAACTAGAAGTTGAAAAATTGTGGGAATGACGAAAAATCCAACTATGAAAGTAGCTGTTCTGTGAACGCTTAGAAACGCAGGCTCTATGAAAAGAGATCCATTCATGTTAGAGGTCACACCAACAAGTATCCACACGAGCGTCATGGTGTTCCATGGGTATTAATCGTTTGAGAAGCCAACCTTCCTCCCAGCAAACACCACATTTATAACCGGATATTTGAGACAGAAGGCGATCGTAAAACCCCTTACCACGGCCAAGACGGGCACCCGTCGTGTCGAAGCATAGACCGGGCACAAGGATAATGTCAATATCTTTCTGCCTAGTAGTACATGTAATGGGCTCTCTAATGCCGTATTTCCCGATGAGAGTATCTTTTTCTAAGTCACGAACCGGAGCGATTGAATACTCGTTTATAGTAGAGTCATATTGAGGAAGGTACAAAAGTTTTCCCTCTGAACAACCTGTCGCAAAAAGAGAAGATATATCCGGTTCATCTTTCAAAGGGAAATAGAGTAAGAGGCATTTTGCTTGCTTCCATTGAGCAGAATTAAGGATGCGCTGACAGATAATTTGACTCTGTTTCACTCGTTCTTCTTCGGAAAGGTTCTTGATTCTTTCACGCATTTCCTTTCGAAGAATAGTTTTTTGTTCCTGGAGGTTAAGCATAAAACGGACAATAAACCGGTTAACGTCCTCTTATCTTGAGAATGGCGTCTCGCCAAGCCTGGCTGCGTTCTTTGATTTTTTTCTCGACCCCTTGTTCTGTCGGAGTATAGTAGACGCAATCTCTTCCCAAATAGTCCTGCGGCACAAAGTGCCCGGGAAAATCATGCGGATAAAGGTAGTCGAGCCCATGCCCCAATTTCTCGGCTCCCGAATAATGGGCATCTTTCAACTTTTGAGGAACCGGAAACGAAACACCTGAACGAACATCCTTAAGTGCCGAATCTATTGCACTAATCACGCTATTGCTTTTATGGGCAGTGGCAACATAAACAGCAGCCTCTGCAAGCGGAATGCGAGCCTCAGGTAAGCCGATAAACTCGGCAGCGTCCGCCGCACTATTGGCTAAGACAAGCGCCATCGGGTCTGCCAGCCCAACATCCTCAGCCGCACAAATAACAATTCTGCGAGCAATAAAACGGGGGTCTTCTCCAGCATGAATCATTTTTGCCAACCAATAAAGCGTAGCATCGGGGTCCGAACCTCTCATTGATTTAATAAAAGCAGATATCGTATCATAATGCGCATCCCCATCAGCATCATAAATAACAGCTTTATGCTGTATACTTTCCTCTGCTACAGCCAGCGTAATTCGTATAATCCCATCCGGATCGGGTGAAGTTGTTAACGCCGCTACTTCTATGGAATTAAGTGCCTTTCGAGCATCCCCATCAGAAAATCTGGCTATATGCCGAAGTGCATCTTCTTTCACTTCGAGCTTCATTTTCCCCAAACCCCGCTCCTGGTTTGAAATAGCATTACTCAGAAGCTTCAATATTTCTTCCTCCGTCAACGGTTTCAGCTCAAAAAGCTGTGAGCGAGAAATCAAAGGCGCATTCACAAAGAAAAACGGATTATGAGTCGTCGCACCAATTAACCGAATGACTCCGGTCTCAACATCCGGCAAGAGTACATCCTGCTGAGGTTTGCTGAAACGGTGTATTTCATCGACAAACAGAATTGTAGGCCGGCCCGTATTGTGAAGCCGATTTGTGGCATTCATCAATACTCTGCGCATATCAGCAACGTTCGACTCAACACCACTCAACCTCTCAAAATGGCTTTTGGTAAAAGCTGCTATCAGATTTGCTAAGGTGGTTTTACCTGTTCCTGGTGGTCCGTAAAAAACAAGCGATTGTATGCGGTCGGCTTCAATGGCTCGGCGCAATAACAGCCCCGGAGAAAGAATATGCTCTTGTCCGATAAATTCCTCCAGCGACCTGGGGCGCATGCGAACTGCCAACGGCGCAGAAAATGACTCAAAATCGTCACCTATAGCACCTCCAGAGGAAAGTGGAGAAGTCGGATAGACAAGCTTCAGGAAATTATCATCAGCATTATCTTGGGATGGAGGAACGTGTTCTATTTCATTCTTCATAAATTATGACTGATTTTGAAAGAAAAAAAATGAGGCAAGTCCAAAAAAAACCCTGCATTTGCCGTGTGAACAGTTCCTTTGAACTGAGCATGAAACAATGGGACGGGTCCGACGGGTCATATGTTTCCTACTCTAAGGCAGGCTTACACATCAACGTCCGCGGCCGAGGTCCCTTTTTATATGTAACTTACGGTTCAAGGTTTTTGCTTCGAATCACGTACAACGCAGGGAAAACACAAAACTTTTTACAAAGTCTAATTGATAAAGAACAAATAAACCGGCTCGCCCGCCGAACTGAATTAAGTCTACTTTCCTTATCCCTTTTTTGCAAGTTCAATTGGCACGTATTTCCACAATATAACGTCTCAACCCGACGTATTCCCCACCCTTTTCCGAGGCAAAGAGAGAATGGCAACCACATTTACCGAGCGCTTACGAACGAGCGAGGTACCGAATTGAAGAACCGTAACAAACTGTTCGTCCCTCTTCTAACAGCTTATCTTAGTCCGAAATAACACAGTCCAGTCGGAGAAATATTTCGACCTTATTTTTCTTTCCTTCCACGCGAGTGTACTGCATTTCTCCAAACTTCTGGACCAACCAGATTCCCAATCCACCCGGAGTACGTTCATCAATGCCAGCAGAAATTTTGGGCTCCGGGGCATGCAGAGGGTTAAATTCATGCCCATCATCTTCCAGCAATATCTGGAGATGGTTGGGCGTAATACCCAAACTTAAAAAAATCTCATGCGACTGCTTATCATCATAAGCGTATTTGAGAACATTTGTGCCCATTTCCTCGACGATAAAACGCGCCAAATACAATGACTGTGGCCCAAGACCTTTCCCGGTGAGCCATGCAACCGACTCTTCGATGGTCGCCTCTAAGTCCGCCAACGTATTGCGAAATCGCTTTTCAAGTTTGTCCAACAATTTTGTCATACCAATAGCCCCTCTACTGGGGGACATTCTCGCAGAGCAAATATCAAAGACTCAAGGAAAAAATAAATATATAATTAATTCATAATACCATTGTCACAGGGAATCAGTGCACCCTGCTTAGAGGGTTTGACTTTTTTTGATTCCACTGGTATCCTGGGGCCCTTGATTTTATGAAAATAAAACTTGCATCTGTTGTAGCTGTCCTCGGAGCGTTAGCGTTTTTAGGCTCCGGGTACCACTCTGCTGCTGACTCTGGCTCTTGGAGCCAGAAAACAGCACCCCTGATGACTCGTTGGGCTAAAGAGGTTTCTCCCGAAAACGCTCATCAGGAGTATCCGCGGCCACAATTAGTAAGACCTAATTGGATGAATTTGAACGGGCTGTGGGATTATTCAGTTATAAGTCGCGATCAGTCTCAGCCTCAATCCGTTGATGGTAAGATTCTGGTTCCTTTTCCGATTGAGTCGGCTTTGTCGGGTGTGATGAAAACCGTAACAGACCAAGAACAAATATGGTACCAAAAATCATTCACAGTTCCGCAAGATTGGAAAAATCAAAAAATCATCCTCCATTTCGGAGCCTCCGATTGGGAAACAACCGTCTATGTAAATGATCAGAAAGTCGGTTCCCATAAAGGCGGCTATACCGCGTTCAGCATGGACATCACCTCCGCGCTTGCCAAGGAGGGAGACCAAAAGCTCACGGTCACTGTTTGGGATCCTACAGATGCGGGCACTCAACCCAGAGGGAAGCAGATCAATAATCCACATGGAATATGGTACACTCCGACATCTGGAATCTGGCAGACCGTGTGGTTGGAACCGGTCGCATCGAATTACATTCAAAACCTGAATTTGACACCGAACATTGATGATAAATCAATAACGGTCACTATTCCCACGGTCGCTGAGCCAAAGGCTAAGCTTTTGTGGACGGTGTCAGTTTTGGATGCTGGCAAAGAAATTGCGGCAGCGGAACTCGCCGCTGAGCAGGGACCTGATTCAAAATTCAATTCTCCACGAATCATTCTTGGAATTAAAGAGCCAAAACTTTGGTCTCCGGACTCTCCCTTCCTTTACGATATCAAGGTAACTCTAAAAAGCGACGGAGAAGTTGTCGATGAGGTGAGGTCTTACTTCGGAATGCGCAAAATTCATGTGGGGAGAGATCAGGCAGGCATAAACCGCCTAATGCTGAATAATGAACCTCTCTTCCAATTTGGCCCTCTAGATCAGGGATTCTGGCCTGATGGACTTTACACAGCTCCCTCTGATGAAGCGCTGAAATATGACCTGGAAATAACTAAGAAGCTCGGTTTCAATATGGCGCGCAAACACGTCAAAGTGGAACCGGATCGTTGGTATTATCATTGCGACAAGATGGGCATTCTTGTTTGGCAGGATATGCCATCCGGCGATAAATATATTGGAACGAAAGATCCAGATATCATTCGCACCAGAGCCTCAGCTGATCAATTTGAACACGAACTCAAAGAGGTAATTGATCAATTCAGTAACCATCCCTGTATTGTAATGTGGGTTCCTTTCAACGAAGGTTGGGGACAATACGATACACCCAGAATTACTCAACTGGTAAAAGAGTGGGATCCGACCCGATTAGTTAATAACACTTCCGGCTGGGCCGATCGTAACGTGGGAGACGTTATGGATATCCATGTATACCCCGGTCCGGGAGCACCTGCGCTGGAGGCAAATCGTGCCGGAGTATTAGGTGAATATGGTGGTTTGGGATATCCCATTCAAGGTCACCTTTGGAAGAAAGACGGCAACTGGGGCTATGTCTCCTATGCCAATGCTGATGAGCTGGCTGAGAGCTATATTGCGCTAATAGACAAGATGCATCCGCTTTCCGGGCGTAACGGACTTTCTGCTGCAGTCTATACACAAACCACTGACGTTGAAATTGAAGTCAATGGCCTAATGACCTACGACCGTGAAGTCATTAAGATGGATACCGAAACCATAGCCGCTGCGAACAAACGGATGTACACCCCACCCTCAACACGTCAATTAAAGGGCGACGAGTTAATTCCTCCAGCAACCCCGCTCGTAACACATGATCCCTACCTCAGTATTTGGTCTCAGGCCGACAAGTTGACGGACGCAGCGACCACTCATTGGACGGGACGCGAACATCCTATGAGCAGCATAATTCGTGTGGATGGCAAAGCTTATCGTTTGATGGGTGCCACTCCCCGTGTAGTGCCGGCTTTGGAACAACGTTCTCTGGATGTATATCCGACCCGCACCGTTTACGGATTCGAAGGTGCAGGAATTGAAGTCACTCTGACCTTCATCACCCCTGCTCTGCCTCAAAACTTGATGCTACTCACTCGACCGATAACAGCTTTATCCTGGGATGTTCGTTCCATGGACGGCGCTGAGCACGAAGTAGAGATTTATTTTGATGCTGCTGCCGACCTCGTAATTAACAACACGGATCAAAAAGTTGTCTGGGAGCGTGTTGACTCCTCCGGAATGAGCATTCTCCGTATGGGGCATGAAGAGCAAAATCCTCTAAACAAAAAAGGGGACGATTTGCGTATCGATTGGGGATATCTCTATGTAGGCACGGACGGCTCCTTTAATTCCAGCAGCACTGTGGCTGAGGGTAAAGTAGCCCGCTCTCAGTTTGCCCGAGAAGGCAAACTCCCGGAGATGGATACTCAAATGCCCCGTGCCGCAAAAGATCGCCAACCGGTGATCGCCTTTGCAATACAATGCGGCAAAATCACTAGCAAGGAAGTTGCCATAGCTATAGGCTACGATGATGATTACTCCATCCAATTCATGGGAAAAAATCTTCTCCCCTATTGGAAGAAGGATGGGGCTACTTTTATTCAAGCCTTGGCCGGTGCACGCGATGAGTATTCAGCACTCAAAGAAGAGTGTAAAAAATTCGACGAAGAGCTCATGAAAGATCTGACTGATGCAGGTGGAGTAAAATACGCCAAACTTTGTGCGCTTGCCTATCGGCAGTCATTAGCCGGCTGCAAAGTCGTAGTGGATAGCAACGGCCAACCGCTCATGTTCAGCAAAGAGAATCACAGCAATGGATGTATTGGTACCGTGGATATCTTTTATCCTCAGTCTCCTATTTTGTTCTTCCTCAGCCCCTCTTTGATGAAAGCAACAGTTGTTCCCATCTTGGAATATTCCTCATCTCCACGCTGGAAGTTCCGTTTTGCACCGCACGATTTGGGCACATATCCTCAAGCTAACGGACAAGTATATGGCGGCGGTGAGAAAACTGAAGAAAACCAAATGCCGGTAGAAGAAACTGCGAACATGATGATTCTCATGGCAGCTATAGCTGAATCGGATGGCAACGTGGATTTTGCACTCCCCTACTGGAATCTGATTGTCCGCTGGGCAGACTACCTTAGGGAGAAGGGATTTGATCCGGAAAATCAACTCTGCACGGATGACTTTGCAGGGCATCTGGCCCACAATATCAACCTTTCTGCAAAAGCAATTGTTGCATTGGGAGCCTTCTCCAAATTGAGCGACATGAAAGGTGAAAAAATCGCAGCAGAGCTTTATCGGAAAACAGCCCAGGAGCTTGCTGAACGCTGGGTCCGCGAAGCGAGAGATGGAGATCACTTCAAACTGGCCTTTGACAAAAAAGGAACTTGGAGCCAGAAATACAACCTGGTTTGGGATAAAATACTTGGCTTAGGCCTCTTCCCGGATAGTGTCGCGGAAGCTGAACTGGCTTATTATAAAAAAGTTCAAAAACCTTTTGGACTTCCTCTGGATAATCGCAGTGAGTACACAAAGCTTGATTGGATACTCTGGTCGGCTTGTCTAACTGGAAACCGCGCAGATTTCGATGCTTTGCTCGATCCGGTTTTTAAATTCCTGAACACGACTCCTGACCGCTCTCCTATGTCTGATTGGTATTGGACCCATGACGCTAAGAAACGTGGTTTCACGGCCCGTCCGGTCGTCGGTGGTGTTTTCCTTAAAATGCTCTACAACAAACCGGTTTGGGAAAAGTGGTCTAAACGCGACCAACTTAACCCGAAAAACTGGGCCCCTATGCCCAAAAAACCGGAGTACATAAGGACCGTCATTATTCCTTCAGCCGAAACAGAACAACAGGAATGGCGATACACCACAACCAAACCTGCTGATAATTGGTTCGAAGAAAAATTCGACGCCGGTTCCTGGGAAGTGGGGAAAGCCGGTTTTGGTACCGCCGGAACTCCAGCCGCCATTATTGGCACTGAATGGAAATCAAGTGATATCTGGCTCTGCCGGGAATTCGAACTTGAGACTATTCCACATAACCTGTCTCTTCGCCTGGCTCACGACGAAGATGCTGAAATCTATGTCAACGGCACCTTGATTGCGACTTTCAAGAGTTATACTACTTATATCGACTCCCCTCTTACTCCATCGCAACTAAATGCCTTCAAGATTGGAAAAAACAGGATTGCTGTTCACTGCCATCAGACGACGGGCGGTCAATATATTGATGTTGGTTTTCAGACTTTAGAGCTGATCGTTGAAGACTGATAACTCTCATATATAATACCAACGCAAAAAAGCCCCGTTTGGGGCTTTTTTGCTTACGCCTGGTGACAGGCTAAATCAGATTTTTTCACGCATGCGAATTAGCGCCCTCTATTAAAATCTGTCGATTAATGGCCGAAATGAAGGCACGAGCGCTCGCTTCAATAATGTCCGTACTCGCTCCTCTTCCGAGAACCTCTTTGCCATCGCAAAATGCCAACCGAACTGTTACCTCGCCCACGGCATCCTCTCCACCGGAAGTTGCACGAATGGTGAACTCAGTCAGCTTAGCATCCTGTCGATCCGTGATACGTTTAATAGTTTGGAAGACCGCATCCACAGGACCATCTCCGGTGTCTGCATCCAAAAATTCCGTAACCTGAGGTTCTCCTTTAGGTATAATCCCGTTCTTCTTCAAGACAATCGTGGCTGTAGGGATAGAATTGCGACCGCTCATATATTGGATATTTTCCAACTCCCAAGTGCAGACGCCTGCAGTCAACAAGCCGCCGGCCAAAGCAATGAGGTCTTCATCATACACATATTTTTTCTTATCTCCGATTTCCTTGAACTGATTGAATACAGCCGTCACTTCATCATCGCTCAAACGGAATCCAAGTGTTTTAAGCCGGGCGCTCACCGCTGCGCGGCCACTATGCTTAGTGAGGGACAAATCGGTTTCTCCCCATCCGACATATTCTGGCTGCATTATCTCATATGTGTTGCGATTCTTCAGCATCCCATCCTGATGTATTCCACTGGCATGAGCAAAGGCGTTTCCACCCACTATCGCCTTGTTTTTCTGCACGGCGAATCCACTGGCTCGAGAAACGATTTTTGAAGAGCGCACAATTTCTTTCGCCTCTATTCCACAATCAATGCCTGCAAAAAAATCAGAACGTGTTCGGATGGCCATCACAAGCTCTTCCAATGCGGCATTACCAGCGCGCTCACCCAAGCCATTAATTGTGCACTCGACCTGCCTTGCCCCTGCACGGATAGCCGCCAAAGAATTTGCAACCGCCAAGCCCAAATCATTATGACAATGAACGCTGATAATAGCCTTACCCGTCCTGAATGCCTCAACTTCACGTGCCAAGCGTGCTATCAACGTGGAAAACTCTTCAGGTATAGTGTATCCAACCGTATCAGGAATATTAACTGTACGGGCGCCTGCTTCGATTACCGCATTGCAAACATCAATCAAAAACTCCGGTTCGGTACGTGATGCGTCTTCCGGAGAAAACTCGATATCGTTTACCAAAGATTTTGCATGTTTCACCCCTTCCACAGCCAATCTGAGAATTTCATCCGTGGCCTTACCCAATTTGAATTCTCGATGAATTTTGGAGGTTGCGAGGAAGACATGCACTCTACCTCGGGCTCCCGCAGGCTTAACTGCTGCTGCGGCCGCTTCGATATCTTTTGCAACGCAACGCGCCAACCCCGCAACTGAAATACCGGGGACTTCAGATGCAATCGCATGAACAGCATCGAAGTCGCCCTGACTGATTACTGGGAATCCGCCCTCAAGAACATCTACTTTCAGACGAGCGAGCTGCTGAGCTACTTCTAACTTCTGGCGTAATGTCATCGACGCTCCAGGACTTTGTTCACCATCTCTTAATGTGGTGTCAAATATAACTAATTTATTATTCATACGATTTGATTTGTTGAAAAAAAAACCCTGCTGTTGGCAGCAGGGTTTCTAAAACGGCACACTCTATATCATGTCAGAGCAAAAACACCCACCACCGCTATCTCACACAACAGCAGTGCCTCTTTTCCCAGAGCCAGGATGTTCTTCATCCGCATCACGGTGAAAATCTAATCTGAATAAAAAGCATTGTCAAATGGTTTTTTAGACTACGTACTGCTTGCACCCCGAAGTGAGGAAAAACCTCAAAAAATGGTGCACTTCTTGAGGGTATTTAATTTAGAGGGCGTTTTTGCATGATTTCACTTTGCAATCCGGCCGGCTAGTTTCTACAGTTTCTCCTAATATTATCTCTGGAGCCTGAAGGGTATTAGAACCCTGATAGTAGGGTTTAAGCTTCTCCCTG
>CAZSTC010000042.1:2622-21418 GCA_964609795.1 uncultured Verrucomicrobiota bacterium | reverse complement strand
ACATTGAGGATAAGAAAGCCCTGGGCGACGAATTGCTGGCCCGCTTGCGCCCCCTGATAAATAATGCTGCGAATGCCTGATTTGTCTACGATTCAATAAACAACTCTCTCTTTAACCTGCGTTCACCCGCGGGAAAGAAAAATGAGTGAGCCCTGAAAGGCTAAATCTTATTTTTCAGGACTTTGCTGAATCTCCTGTTTTGCACGTCTTAATCCTCTTTTTTTTCACAGCCAAGGTTTGGGCTATATTATCTGGTTGATTTGAAAAAATTGGCAAGTCAGGCTGAGATATTGATGACGGACATTCCTGTGTCGTATTTTCAGGCTTATCGACAGAGGCTTTCGTACTGCGGGGCTCATTTACTGGCTGCTGCTCTTCTATACTCTTTGGCTCATGGGTGGATTGGAAATCAAAAAGACTTAAGTTCTCTTTTATTTCATTTGTCTTTTCACGGGTTTGAGCGCTCAAATCAAACAGATGCTGTTTGAAGCTATTTCGGTCAATGGCGTCCGGCCACGGAATGGCACCCAGCTCCAGTAGTTTATTGTTTCCCAGTGATGTGTTTTTCCCAACCCGGACAAAAACAGGCACCGGAATTCCCCGTTTAAGTACCTCTTCAGCCCCGGCCCATGTGCCGCCTTTCTTATGTTCTGCACTGACGACCAGCCCATAATCCGCCATGGCATAGATCAACTTATTTCTGCCCATTGCGGTTCCGACAGAAAAACCGGCGGTGGGATGATACGGAGAAACCAACAATAATCGTCCCTCAGCAATCGCGTGGCGTGCACCGCGTTCTACACTTTTTACCAAAAGATTATCGGCGAGGACGCCTATGGTTACTCCACCGGCTTCCAAAGCGGACATCATGGAAATCTGATCAACACCCCGTGCTCCTCCGGAAACAACCGGCATTTGGTTGTAGGCACATAGCTCTGCAACCTGACGCGTAAAGGCTTCACCTTCCTGGTCTACATTGCGTGAGCCAACTATGCAGAGCCCACCACCCTTCAGCAAGGAGCGATCCCCCGCACCAAACAATACCGGAGGAGCTTTATCCTTGAGACACCTCTTGTAACGTTCCGGGTAATCCGTGTCGCTTTGGCTGATAATCCATATACCATTACGATGCCATTCTTCGACGGCAAAGCCGAGCAGAACACCTCTGCCGAGCAGTGATTCCAGGCGATCTTTGTCAATGCCCGATCCCAGGGCCGCTTCAGAAATGTTCTCTTTCTGCAATAAATCACCGGGGCACATTTCCTTGCCGACAAGCCAGCTAACAAGTGATGCGTATTCTGACAACGAAAGGGACTTCTCAGGTTGATCCTTCCCGAGCACACTGCAGAGCAGGATAATCGCTTTGGTATCTTCTGTTAAAAAGTCGCTCATTATCAATCCATTCTTTGCGAATTTGAGGCTAGTGCCATTGGATACACGGCCGAACAACCCGCTCGACGCAGTAAGGCAGATACCACGGTAAAAGTCCATCCGGAACCGACAACGTCATCAATTAATAAGCATTCATCTTCCCGGCACTGTGCCGTAATCGAGAAAACTCCATCCAGATTTTTGACCTGTTGGAAGCTGTTTTCCATATCTTTTTGTTGCCTGTTAGCGTAGACCTTCCTGACACACGGGACGAATGGTATCCGAAGTTTACTTGCCAACCGAGCCGAGAAATCTGGCACCAACTCCGGGTGATTAAGTGACGGAATACAGGTAACCCACTTGGGAGCGGGCGAGGGAGACCATGCCCGCAACATTTCTACACAGGCAACGACGAGTTCATCTGAAAATCGACTCGACGTGTATTTTCCATGCGCCACAAGCTCCCCCCAACCTGCGTCACGCCATAGGCATAACGCACGGCCTACCTGAGCCTGTTGTTCCTGTGGAATTCGTAATCCACTCAATTCAGGGTGAGTAAACATATTTCGAGCAGGCCAGGACCTTCTTGGAAAAAGGGGTTGGTAGTTTCTACGCAAAAAAAATCCGGCTCTGTTGGCCAGGTCGTTGTCGTATGATTCATCCAACAGTAAATCAGGGTTACAGTTTCTGCATTGTCCGCAAGCCGATGGAGAGGGGTCATCCAGAGCTGCCTGCAAAAAGCCCATCAAACAACCTGAATGCCCCATGTAATCACTCATTTGTTGCTGTTCTGACCGTCTTATTTCTGTGATCGCATCTATGTATTCCTGATTTACTCGATAAGAAGCGGCGCTGGGAGTGAGCAGCCATTTATAGCGGATTTTCGTTATCGGTGATGGAGATTCAATCGTTAATAACCTTATGGCTTTATCGATTTGGCTCCGTCTCAAGTTTAAAACTCGCTGCATTTCCGGGACAGAAAGACCATTTTCAGATTCATCCAAAGCAGCAAGGATTTCTGAAATGTGCTGTTGGGGAGGAAAAGCATTTCGTATAAAGTAATCTGCGATGTGATCATCCTCTTCTCCACAAAGCAGGATTCCATAGGCATCATCAACAGCCCGGCCAGCCCGACCCACCTGTTGATAGTAATGTACTACGGATGCCGGACGCTGGAAATGAATCACGAACCCTAAGTCAGGCTTGTCAAAACCCATCCCAAGGGCCACGGTCGCGACCAACACTTTGATTTCATTATTCAGAAGCTGCTGTTCCAGTTCTTCTCTGGACGCCCCACTGCCTTCCCCGCTAGATATGTCCGCATGATAGGCCTTTGCATCAATGTGATTGATCCGAAGCCATTCTGCAACTTGCTCAGCATCATGTTGGGTCAGCGTATAGACTATCCCGCTTCCGGGCAGAACGGGTATAGTTTGAGCCAACCACGCCATCCGGGCTGCCGGACTGGGCATATTAATATTCTGCAATTTCAGACTCTTGCGAACCAGTGATCCTCTATGCAAAATGATATTCTTCCCCAACTGCTCTTTGATATCGCTCACGACTCGATCATTTGCCGTTGCCGTGGTCGCCAGAACCGGTACATAAGAAGGTAGAGCCTGCAGCACACGTACAATGCGGCGATAATCCGGCCTGAAATCATGTCCCCAATCTGAAATACAATGAGCCTCATCTACAGCAAACAGCCCAATGTTGTTGACCATATTTGTGAGGATATTTTGACGGAAGTCGTTATTCGCCAGACGCTCGGGCGAAATCAACAACACATCTACCTGGTCTGCGGATAGTTCTCTCTGGACATCTTCCCATTCCTCGTTATTGGTGCTATTTATAGTGCGGGCTCTTACTCCTATCCTCCTCGCTGATTCGAGTTGGTTGCGCATCAACGATAGCAGCGGGGAAATTAAAAGGGTCGGCCCCGAACCTCGCTCTCGCAGTAACTTTGTTGCCAGGAAATAGACCATGCTCTTGCCCCAACTGGTGCGCTGAACCACGAGCACACGATTCCCCATAAGCAGTTGTTCTATACTCTCCCACTGTCCCTCACGAAAAGATGCTTGAGGATTATTGAGTGCAGTTCTGAGATAAGCCAGCGCTTCCCGTTGAATTGGTATTTCCACGCTCTCACATTCCTGTTGTGACAGGGGCGTATCACATAAGCAGTTTAGTTTTCTCTTCCAAAACATCGCGAATATCTTGGCTAACATGGGGACACTAACGGTATGATTATGCTTTTGCGAGACTTTATTGTATCCAACCTCAATCCGCGACTGCGGCGGCGGCAAGTAATAGAGAATCGTGAAATCATTTATTCTTGGTCGTATGGGAGGCTTTCTACGTATTCTCGAACCTCTTTGGGTGTCCCTTCGCGGACGAGCGTTCGAAATTTGTTCACATGTTCGCGCTTATCTTGAGGAGATATCTTCTCCTGTAGTTCCAACCACATTACGAACATCTTCGCATCGGCAGCCACCTTACCATATTGAAAACACGAATATCCGGTCGACAAAAGACCAATGTGCTTTGAGCCCGACTGCTTCCACTCCGGCTGTAATTCCTCGAACCCCAGGTCTTTCAGCAATATGGAATACGCTGTCTCCTCAACACGATCACGGTAAGTTACGCCCAGACTTTCCCATTTCACTCTAGCCCACCCGTTATTGATATCAAAAAATTGATGTCTGGTCGTAACTGTCAGCGGAAGAAAGAAAAACACAGCCACGAGGACAAAAACGGAAATCGTAATAATTTTCGTTCGTTTTTTCATGTTTTATATTTTGATCTCCTATTCTAAATTTTATGCCCATTAAGGTTTTTTAAGAGAACATAAGAGGCAATCCAAGAGGTTCCTGCAGATGTAGACAACTTGTCAAAAAGATTATTCCTAGAATAATACAAATCGCTATTCTAAAAAATTTATATATATCTTCTTCATTTAATAAGTCAGTTTGAATTAATTCAGATTTATTTATATTTTTTAATTTTATAATATACCATATTTTAAAACTTATAAAACCAGTTATAGTACTAAGAAATAATAAATATAGTATATAACAAAATATAACAATAAGAACAACAATATATCCATCTAACCAGGGGAAAAATACTGAAAGCAAATCAAAAAACTTAGCGATTGCTTTTACAACAGGACTAATTGGTGAGATTAATATATCTAAAAAGTTTAGTGATATAACTATAAAAGATAAAAAAATAGCCATTGATGGAAATAAACATTTCTTTAAAAATTTAATAAAAAATGGGTTTTGCAGTTGAATTGAGCTTGCGAGTTTCTTGCTAATGGGCTCATGAGAGCTTTTGTCTCTCTCCGTAGAGATCGAATTAGTCCACAACTTCTTTAACAGAAATTTACATTTTCTAAAAACCAAAACGACAACCCAAAATCCAGATACAAAACCAATCCGAGAGATAACTCCAGATATGTTCAGCCATTTATTTTTAACATCTGATGAACTAATTCTTATTATTGCATAATGAATGTTTTGATGAAACGTAACCTCAGAAAAAGGAATAGTTTCTCTTTTTAATCTCTCCACAATCTTCACATCATTTCTTTTCATTTCCTCAATTCCACTTTTAAATAAGTGACCGAAAATTGTAAAGATAATAGATAATACAAATAAAATAACTATTAAATATTTATTCATGTTTTAATTAAACTCAGACCACCATCTCATTCTACAACACTTCTTTACCTCTGGCAACAAACAACTCTCCAAACCGACTATGTCGCGATACCAGCCAGATGCACGAAGCAAGACCGTATCAGCTATCAAATTCCAGCCGGCTTCGCACTCAGTACCCAGCCGCAATATAGAAACCTCGAAAATGTTGTGGGAATCCCCCCTTCCGACAAGTCCTGTGGCTTTTCCTGGTGCATAGTGTTTTGTCAACTGATCCTTCTATTGTTCCACAATATACGAATAAGCAACCCATTCTTCTCTTTACTGTGGAAAAGTCAACATGAAAAATCTACCAACTTGTATCCGATGCTATAAATCAGAAAAAATACTGTTCCGAACTCACCCGGATATTTGCGTCCGTGAGTGTTCATTCGTGGTTCAATTCTCCTTCGTTGTTGCCGTGACAGAACCTATGAGCAGCTTGAGTTTTCTTCCGAAAACGATATGGGGAGGGTAATGCAGGGAAAAAATGAAGAAATGGTGGGCCCAGAGGGGTTTGAACCCCCGACCAAGCGATTATGAGTCGCCTGCTCTAACCACTGAGCTATGGGCCCCCGAAAAGGCAACGCGCACACTCTAGCCAATGAGCTGCTTCAAGGCAAGTGATTTCAGGAGAAGACATTCTCTTTTTCCCGGGGGCTTTCCCTCCCAACGCAAAGAAAAATAAAAACTTATCCTCGCCGAACCTCCCGATAAAAGAGGCTGAAAAAGAGATAAAAAGAATGAACCGGCAGAAAGATTTAGCCTTTTAACTCTTTGGCTTTCTCCATGAAAGCATAACAAAGAATATGAGCTACCATCATTTGCGCATCTTCCACCCGTCCATAATGAGTTGAATCTATGACAATGAGATGATCGGCCAGCTCAGCCATTTTGCCGCGCTTGGCTCCGGTCACGGTTAGAAGAGTCAGTCCCTGTTTTTTGCCCCATTCCATCGCTTTGACGCAATTGGGGGAATTACCGCTCACACTCAGAGTAAAAATCAGATCACCCGGCTTGGCGTAGTTTTCCAGTTGACGAACAAAGACATCCTCGTAGCTGAAATCATTGGCGATGGCCGTCATCCAGGCAACATTATCATTAATGCTCAGGCAGCGGAAAGGACTCCCCATGCTGATGGAGCTGCCCTTACCCAGATCACAAACAAAATGGCTGCAATTGGCGGCACTTCCACCATTGCCAAAAACAAAAATCTGGCGATTCTCCTTGTGCGCCTTGCGAAATACTTCAATCCACTGAGCCAGGCTCTCCGCCGGAACCGCATCCAACACCGCCTTGAACTGGCGGATATAATCCTCCACCCATGCTTTCATTTTTTTCTTCTATTCTTTCTGTCGGAAATCAGAGTATGAATTTTGCTGCCTCTGAGACAACTGACGGTTTTCAAAGTACACTCAGCCATGGCATATGTCAAGGTCATCAGCCCCTCGAAGAAAGGCCGTTTGAGGCTGATTTGCTTTGCTTTGGAGCCCGAACTCTGATTCAATCCCCCCGTAAATGAAGAAAAAAGGGATTTTGCTGATAAACACAGGCACACCTTCGGCGCCTACAGTGAAGGCGGTCCGAAAGTATTTGGGCCAATTCCTGATGGACCCATACATGCTGGATATGCCGTTCCTGATGCGCTGGCTCCTGGTGCATGGGATTATCCTGCGCACAAGGCCCCGGCACTCCGCCCGTTTATATAAGGAAATCTGGACACCCCAGGGCAGCCCGCTCACTGTTATCTCCGAAAAGCAGCGCCGCTCCCTCTCCGAGCAGACGGGGCTCCCTGCCGCACTGGGTTTCCGCTACGGAACGCCTACCATTAAAGAAGGATTGGAGGCTCTCCTGGAACAGGGCTGCGACACTATTATCGGCTTTGTGCTTTTCCCTCAATACAGTCTGGCCGCCACGGAATCGGTTCTTGTTCAGTTGGAAGCGGATTCCCGGAGAGCCGCTCGTCCCCATAAGCTCGAAATTATCCCTCCTTTCTGGAATCATCCGGCCTACCTGAGCGCCTGGATTGAATCGGTCAAAAAGAATCTGCCCCGGAATTTCGATCATCTTCTGGTCAGTTTCCATGGTTTGCCGGAAAGGCATATTCAGAAGGCCGACCCCACGGGCCATACCTGCCTCAAAAGTCCTGATTGCTGCCGGAACGCCTCCGGGAAAGTGCTCGATCGTTGCTATCGGGCCCAAACCACCCGGATGACGCAATCCCTGATCCAGGCTCTGGGCTTGAGGGAAGATCAATATACCCTCTGCTACCAATCGCGGCTGGGAAAAGATCCCTGGCTGAGCCCCTATACTCAGGAAACCGCCACGCGGCTGGCTCGCTCCGGGGTTCGCCACCTGGCTATTGTCGCCCCTTCCTTCGTCAGCGACTGCCTGGAGACCCTCCATGAAATACAAATTGAAATCAAGGAGGCTTTCCTGGAATCCGGCGGAGAGGAGTTTTCTTACCTGCCTTGCCTGAACGAATCTACCGAATGGATGAGTCAAATTGTGTCAGAACTGAACGGTTGAAAAGACGTCCGAATTCTCCGGACTATTCTGGTTGAATTCCCATTCATAGCGCCCAACTTTTGATTGACAGCCCCAACCTCTGCATGTAGGGTTTGTCTGTAAGTGACACCTTTGGAATTTACGCTCCGGTTCACTAGGTCCGGTTCCTGAAAAAAAGCTCAAAAGTATGGCAAATATTGTGTTAGTTGGCGCCCAATGGGGTGACGAGGGTAAAGGCAAAATTATTGACGTCCTGACGGAGAACTCCGATGTCATTGTCAGGAGTCAAGGCGGCAATAATGCGGGACACACTGTCTTTGTAGGGAAAACCAAATACGTTCTTCACCTGATTCCCTCGGGCATTCTGCGCGGCGGCAAGGTTTGTATCATCGGCAATGGTGTTGTGATTGACCCGGTGGGTCTTCAAAAGGAAATTGAGGGACTCGTCTCCATGAATATCCCCGTCAACGGCCAGCTTTTCATCAGTCAATCGGCTCACGTTGTAATGCCCTGGCACAAGGGACTGGATATCCTCAAAGAAACACGGAAAGCGGATGGAAAAATCGGCACTACCAAGAACGGTATCGGCCCGGCCTACTCTGAGAAAGCGGACCGCACCGGAATCCGCATGGTAGACTTTATTCAGCCCAACCGTTTCAAAGCCCTCCTCAAGGAACGCCTGGAAGAACATAATAAGAATTTCTTGTCCTGCGGAATGGAAGCTCTCGATTTTGACACGATCTACGCTACCTATTCTGAAATTGCGGCCAAGATCAAACCCTTTGTAAAAGACACGGTCATCCTCCTCCACGAAGCCTGGAAGCAGGGCAAAAGCATCCTCTTTGAAGGTGCCCAGGGAACTTTCCTGGATATCGATCACGGGACCTATCCTTTTGTCACCTCCTCCAACACGACGGCCGGCGGCGCCTGCACCGGTTCCGGATTTCCTCCAAATCATATTGATAAAGTGATAGGCGTTGCCAAGGCATATTCCACCCGGGTAGGCGGCGGCCCCATGCCGACCGAGAACTCGGAAATATCGGACCTGTTGCACGGGCTGGGGCGTGAATTCGGAGCCACCACCGGACGTGCTCGCCGCTGCGGCTGGCATGATGCAGTGATCACCCGGACCGCTGTCATGATTAACGGAATTGATGAACTGGCGCTGACGAATCTGGATGGTCTGGATACGGTCGAAACGGTGAAGCTCTGTGTGGCTTATGAGTGCGGAGGTATCCGTCATGAGTATGTCCCCGCCGATATCACCGTGCTGGAGCATTGCAAGCCGGTCTACAGAGAATTCCCCGGCTGGAAGACGCCGACCACCGGCGCGCGTTCCTGGAATGACCTGCCCGAAAATGCTCGCGTTTACCTCAAAGCATTGCAGGAAGAATGTCGGACCCGACTCTCCATTCTTTCGGTGGGACCGGCCAGAGATGAGACTTTCACTGTTTAATGAGCGATAAACCCTTAAACCTCTCCGATAAGGCCAAAGCCTCCCTGCCCCGGCATGTCGCCATCATCATGGATGGCAACGGCCGCTGGGCCAAGCAGCGGGGTTTGAGTCGTGTGGAAGGCCACCGCAACGGAGTGGATTCGGTCCGAAGCGTCGTCACCGCCTGTGGAAATCTGCAGATACCATTCCTCACTCTCTATGCGTTCTCCATGGAAAACTGGGTTCGCCCCGAGGATGAAGTCTCCACTCTGATGAAATATCTGGTGCACTTTCTGCAAAGGGAAACTCCGGAGTTGATGGAGAAAAACGTTCGTTTGAAGACAATCGGCCGGACGGATCTCCTCCCGGCCGACGCTCAGGCTCAACTCGCTCAAACTATCGAGACCACCCAAAATAATACGGGTTTAACGCTGATTCTGGCACTGAGCTACAGCAGCCGGGAAGAAATCACCTCCACCATGCGCTCTCTTGCCGCTCAGGTTCAGGCGGGCAAATTGGCACCCGAGGCAATTGACGAGAAATTGATTTCAGAGAGTCTTTACACGGGGGATTATCCCGACCCGGATATTCTCATCCGTACCAGTGGAGAAATGAGAGTCAGTAATTTCCTCCTTTGGCAAATCTCCTACTCGGAACTCTACGTGACTCAAACCTTGTGGCCCGATTTCCGTGAAGAGCAGTTTTGCGAAGCGCTGGAGGAATACGCTCGGAGGGACCGACGTTTCGGGAAAGTGTAGTCCTCGTCATGTAAATCTCCCGGAGTCACCCGTATGCTCTCATCCTTCCCCAACCAAAAGGTCGTAGCAGAAACCCTCCGCCGCAGTTTGCAAAGCGGACGGCTGGCTCATGCAAGTCTTTTCGTCGGACCCGACCTCAACGAGATGGAAGCGATGGCGACCGCTTTGGCTCAGACGCTCCATTGCGAAAATCCGCCCTCACGCTCCGGGGAAAGCGGTCTCAATACGGATGCCTGCGGAGTCTGTCGCAGTTGCACTCTGATTGCGCAACGCAAGGACTCCAATGTCCGCTGGATTTACCCCGAATCGAAAATCCGGATTATTACCACGGATCAAATCCGCCAGCTGATCAGCTCATTTCAATTGAAATCTCTCTCCGGCGGTTATGAAATAGCCGTCCTCTGCGGGGCAGACCGCCTCAATGTTCAGGCCGCTAACGCGTTTCTGAAAACTCTCGAAGAGCCCTTCCCGGGTAAGCTCTTTATTCTGCTGACCCACGACGCGCAGAAAATTCTGCCCACGATTCTTTCGCGCTGCCGCCACTTCATTTTTGAAGGAATCAACCGGACGCTGATCGATAGTGATATTCGTGATTGGCTCAACGTTTTTGTACAGACTGCCGCTTCATCAACCGGAGCCATCATCTGCCGATACTCGCTCCTGGCGCCGATGGTTTCCAAGCTGGCCGATATGCTGGCCGCTATTGAAACGGAGCTCAAGAATAACTCTCCGCTTTCTCTTTATCCCGATGCTGAAGAGAAACAGAAAGATCGTTGGGAAAAAGAATTGCAGGCCGCAATCGCTTCCGAGTATCGCCGCCAGCGCTCTGCCATGATTGGGGCCATCGAGCTTTGGCTCAGAGACGTATGGCTCACTCTGGTAACCGGTGCCTTCCCTGAGACGGCTCATTTCCCTGATCTTCAATCCTCCACGGAAAAGGTTGCAGGACGAATCACGGAAAAACAGGCCCGAGAGAACCTCAAGAACGTTGGGCAGATCATTAAATCTCTCGAGACGAATATTCAGGAAGCACTGATACTGGAAGTGTTTTTACTCAAGCTTTCTCTCTAAACTTCAGCTATTCACCATGAGCCGCTCTTTTCTGGATCACTACGCACGCTTCTGGCTCATTGCTCTGGGAGTGTATTTCCTTTTAGTGATTCGGTTTTTGGGAATCCCCGTCATTCTGGAGCACATCGATATTTCAGCACCCCAGATGCAACTCCTGGCCCAGGCCGCCTCAGCTCGAAGTACAGGAGAACTTCTGAGCACCAACGCATCCTCTTCTCTCTGGGGGTTGGGAGTTATTGCTCTTGCTCTCGGAGTCATCCCGTTACTGCGCAAACACACCCCCTCTTTCCCCAAATCAATTTTCATCCCGGCCCTAATCTGGATTCTCTGGGTGGGGCTATCTACACTCGATACCCTGGATGCCAATCTCTCTTTACCCAGTGCTTTCCACCTGCTTCTTTGCCTGGTCTGTTTTCTGATGGGATATGTTGTTCTGAGAAATACTGCGGAAAATCAACGACCGCTTTTGTGGATTCTGGGAGCCGCTCTGGGACCGGTTCTCCTGAGCGCTTTTCAGCAGCATTACAGCGGATTGGAGGCAATGCGGCAAAGCGTCTTCGCGATCGTGCCTCCTGAAAATTTGCCCGAAGACCTGCTCCGACGCCTCAATAGCAACCGCGTTTATGGCACGCTAGTCTACCCCAACTCTCTGGCTGGACTTCTCCTGCTCTTGCTGCCGCCCTGCCTTTGGGCGCTTTGGGAATTGCCCGCCGGTATCCCGCGCCTGCTCCGTCTCCTCGTTGTCGTGGCTCTGGGATATATGGGGCTAGCAGCGCTTTTCTGGTCGGGCTCCAAAACAGCCTGGCTGATTTGCATTTTTCTCGGAATTGTAGCCCTTTTTATTCACACAAAATTCCGGCTCAAATACAAAATGTTCGCTGCGGGAATCATCCTTTGCACAGGCCTGATTCTTTTCGGGATTGTCTTTGCCGATTACTTCAAGCGGGGAGCCACGAGTGTCGGAGCCCGCTTTGATTACTGGAAGGCGGCCGCTCTCAATATCGGCCAGAATCCCTTGCTGGGCAGCGGCCCGGGCACTTTCGGCATTCCCTATCAGGAGACTAAAAGCCCCAATTCGGAAATGGCCCGCCTCTGCCATAACGATTATCTGGAACAGGCGACGGATTCAGGCATCCCGGCAGCACTGGCCTATCTTGCTTTCATGGGTGGATGTTTCTGGAGAATCTGGAGGAAACCCACTGGGCTCACTCCTCTTCAATTTTGTCTGGCCTTGGGATTGAGCGGATTTGCCCTGCAGGGATTCAGCGAATTCTCGCTCTACATTCCGGCAATCGCCTGGCCATTCTTCCTCCTTTTGGGCGCATCTCTGGGCCCACCGCTTTCGGGGAACAGGAACGACGCTAAAGGGAGTACTCCGTAGGGTCGCAAACTCCGGCTTGAACGAAAGCCTCTCTGCGCTCCACACAGGTTCCGCACTTGCCGCAATGAAGCTCCTGGCCGCAATAACAAGACCAGGTCCGTGCATAATCCACACCCAGATCGGCTCCGAGCCGCACTATTTCTCCTTTATTCAGATTCAGAAAAGGCGATAGGATACTGACTCCTTCAAAAGTCCCGGCTTGGATTGCCCGGTTCATAGCGTGCATGAACGCCGGCCGGCAATCCGGATACAGGGAGTGGTCGCCTGAATGAGCCGCAATAATGAGCCCCGTCGCTCCAAGACTTTCTGCCAGACCGCCTGCAATCGAAAGCATAATTCCGTTGCGAAAAGGCACCACGGTACTTTTCATATTCTCCTGAGTGTATCGACCCTTGGGAATCTCCGCACCCGATTGAAGAAGATCGGATTTAAAAAGCCGGTCCATGAAATCCAGAGAAATTATTTCATGTCGAACTCCCCGCTGTGAGGCATGATACCGGGCGCATTCGAGCTCCCGGTCGTTGTGCTTGGCCCCGTAATGGAAGCTCAGAGCACACACCACGTTATATTCTTTGAGCGCTGCGTAAAAGGCGGTAACCGAATCCACCCCTCCGCTGAGCAGAACAATTACTTTCTGCCTGCCCCCCGGAGTGTTGCCAGACGCATCCATTTTATAACCTAGACCTCGCCCAACTCCACACGGGTAGTCAGGCTAATACCGCCGCGAGCATGAAACTGAGCTTCCACTATCAGGTGTTTGGGAGAACAGGCTTTCAGAAAATCATCAAAAATCCGATTGGTGATATTCTCGTTGAAATCCTTCTGGCTGCGAAAAGAGGAGAGATAAAACTTCAGAGACTTAGTTTCCACACAGCGGTCCGCCGGGACATATTCAATGCGAATTTTGGCAAAATCCGGCTGCCCTGTCACAGGACAGAGAGAGGTGAAATCGCTACAATCGAACTTCACCCAATACTCACGGTCCGGATTCCGATTCGGGAAGGTTTCCAGAATGGAGGCCGAAGGCTCTTCCGGGAAAGACGTTGCAGTGTTCCCCAGAAGCGTAATTCCTTTAATTTTTCCTTTCATTCCAAGCTACCTCAATCAGAGAGAATAAGACTCCATGAGTTTTAACATCTGCCGAACAGCCTCCTCAATACCCGTTGTCATAGCGCGGCTGATAATGGAGTGACCGATATTGAGCTCCACTAGGTGCGGAACCCGATAGATTTTTTGGACATTTGCGTAGTTAATGCCGTGACCGGCATTGACTTTAAGTCCGAGCTGATGGGCCAGTTTCGCTCCGGCAATCAGGCGCTGGAGCTCTTTTTCTTCTCTGGGAGTCCCCACAGCTTTAACAAAGTCTTCCGTATACAATTCAATGTAAGGGCTCTTCAATCGGGCTGCGGCTTCGATTTGATGCGAATTCGCAGAAATAAAGAGGCTCACCTCGATGCCCGCGTCAAGCAGCCGCTCGACCGTTCCAGCTAAATTCTTCTCCTGCCCCAAAGCATCCAATCCCCCTTCCGTCGTCACCTCGAAGTGGCGCTCCGGAACGATACAGACGATATCGGGTTTTACCTTCAATACAAATTGGATGACCTCCGGCACGTTGGCCATTTCCAGGTTAAGCCGTGTCTGAACCTTCTCCCTCAGGGCATAGACATCCCGATCCTGTATATGCCGACGGTCTTCACGCAGGTGAACGGTGATACCCTGTGCCCCGGCCTTCTCACATAGAAGCGCCGCCAAAACCGGATCAGGCTCTCCGATATCCTCTCTGCCTTTATAGCGGGCCTGGCGCAGCGTTGCAACATGGTCTACATTTACACCCAGTTTCAACATAATTTTTTTCCTTTCCTCAATTTGCTATTCTATCCGCTTACTCTATCCAACGTCTCCTATCTATCCATCAGCCACTCGCCCAGAATCCATAGCTCCAGAGCCGAGAGGCCGCAGGAAGATTGCCGCTCAAAGTACAGTTGACGAGACGAAGGCTGGCGGCCGAGAGTAACACAATTACCCAGACTGTCGGTGGCAGAAGTGAGCCAATTGGAGACCGTTTCATCCCTTTGATTCTTGATCTTTCTCTGATTCGCCTCTGCCTTCCGGGCTTCAAGCTCCTCAGGGGTCATATCTGCCTTGGCTTTACGCTCCACTTTGGCCGGAGCATCCCTCATGACCATCTTGAAGAGACCATTGAGCACCTGCAATTGAGGGAAACGCTGCCCCGTAATCTCCCAGGAATAGAGGAAAGTATCCTCCTCTTTTAAAATCGAACCCCAAAGCTCAGGAGGCAACGGTGTTCCTTTGGGATACCCCAGAATGGCACCCCCCATCAGGTAATCCTTTTCTCCGTCTTTGGCTGCTCTGAGATAAGGTGTAACGATCGGCCAGCCGACCCAACCCAGCTCTACGGCATTTGTGTTCACGGCCAACTTAGGCGGATAGCCCATATTCGGATGGCTGTTAGTCATCCACTGAGTGAGTCCCCAGCCCAACTTACCGACCGCCTCGGCAGGCTTCGGATTGGCGGCCAAAATCGTCGTTAGGAAAGGCGTTCCATTGCGCGCGAAAAGGTACATCTGATCCGGAGCCTCTACTTCGCCTTTGGTTACCTCTTTCCACCAACCGCTCTTCTGAATCGTATCCCCACTGCCGCGCAAGGCTGTCAGCTGCACCAGGGGGTCGATCACTATGTTTGTGGGGAACTGCCACGGGTTCTGGGTTAATTTTACCTCTTCTTTCAGATCAACCCAGAGTCGGCTCTGTACATTCTCTCCCTGCAGCCATCCCAGGAGCTTCACATTTGAAACACTCTGGCTCAGAGGCGCCAGTTTTCCCAGGAAAGGACGACAGGCATCCACATCCATACGCAGCTCCAGACTGTTCGTCCCCAGAGCCGGCACGGCCCGCGAGCCATGAATCAAACCGGTCGGAATCGCCTGCGGCACTTTATCACCCTTCCAGGTGTAATACATCAGCCATCCGCAACCATGAGCCACCGCACGGGAGACTCCCGAAGCATCCTGAAGCACCCAGCTCTCCTCCCGATTAACGGTCTCTTTTTCAGAGGTGAGAACCCCCTCACCTTTCCGGTCTGCACGCAGAGCGTCAAAGCGCTTTTGAGACTCCTGAGGTCCCAGCTTCGCGGCAAACACAAAGGAAGGGCTCTCCCCGCCTGTGGCCATAGCGTAAACCTCGTCATCCAAAAGAGTATCCAGAGGAGTATTGCCGAAAAACGAAAAAGCACCTTCATTGGCCAGACGCTGAGCGAAAATCTTTTGAACAAAAGTCGTTTCAGGCTTTTTCAGAACAGCCTTGAGCAAAGTCCCATCGGCTCCCCGCTTCAAGTTCTTTAAACCTGTAAAACGCAGATAAAACGTCTCTTGAGAATTCTGCGCCCAGGTTTCGGCTGCACCGCAACCCAGAAAGAACACGGCCGCAAGGATTACCCCCCATATACTCTTGTTTGCTTTCATATTTCCAAAATTAACTCTTCTAAACCAAACCGCCTTTATTGGAGCAGAAAAGACCTGAAAATGCAAGCAGCTCTCAGAGGAGAAAACGCACCCGCATTGCCTCAATAAGAACGCACCGAAACATGCGTATGTCTCTCTATATGAGCAGCTCCTTTTACTCCAGGCGCAGCCAGAATGCCTTGAGGTAGGCTTTTTCTTCCGAGCTGGCCGCGAAATCTATCGGCTGGGTCACGAAATGGCTCTGCAGAACTTTCCGCCCTGATTCCCTGGCGGCTCGCCAGATCATCTCCTCAAAATCAGCCGGGGCAAGCGTCGCGCAATTAGTCGAAATAAGTATGACCCCATTCTTCCGGAGAAGCCCGATCCACTCCTGGGTCAGTTTTTGAAGATCGCGGTCTGCCTTGAAGGTTCCGCTTTTTTTGGAGCGGGAGAAAGTAGGCGGATCCAACACGATGAAATCAAAACTACGCCCCTTACTCTGAAGGCGTTTGCGCCAGGAGAAAACGTCCCCAAAAATAAAATCATGCCCAGCCGGGTCGATCCCGTTCAGGCGCATATTTTCCGCACCCCAATCCAGGTACTTGCGCGATAAATCCAGACTCGTCGTTTGAAAGCCGGCCCGAGCTCCGCAAACCGAAAAGGCGCAGGTATAGGCAAAAGCATTCAGCATTTGAGGCGGCTCGGACGTTTGATCAGTCTGATCCCGCAGAGGAAACCCGGGCACGATCGTATTCTTCAGAATTCGCCGGCGGTTTTCCCGCTGGTCCAGGAAAATCCCCACCGAGTAACCGGCCTCGAAGGAAAGCCGAAAGCGCAAACCGTTTTCCAGAATTTCAAAATAGTTCTTCTTTGCCTCTTCGTTTTTGCTCCAAAGACAAACCGGAGAAGCCTCTTGGGCTAATTCCCTGCCCGGTTGCCTCAAAAGCGTTTTATGCCAGATTGATTTAACCCCCAAAGCCGCAGCCGTCGCTTTGGCCAGAGAACGAATTTCGGCCGTGGCAGCGGCCTCCTGAGTCAGAACCAATAGCCGGTCCGCCAGCGATTCCAGGTAAACACCATTCAAACCGTCACTGGCCCCATGAAATACCCGATAGGCATTGGTCTCTTGAGTATTTAGAAAAGCCTTCCTCAAACTGATGGCCGTCGAAACAATCCCCGACGCTTCCTTTGTTGAAAAAGGAGCCGGCGCTTCAAATACCATCGCCTTCCCCGTGGCGGGATGAAACAATTCCAGACGGCTGGCGTGGAGACAGAGTGCCCCCAGAGGTGTTCCCCCGTAAAGCTCATCACCCAAAATGGGGAAACCCTTCCATGCCGCATGAACTCGAATCTGATGGGTGCGCCCGGTTAATGGATAAGCCTTCAGGAGCGTGCATCTCTTGGCGGTTTCCACCACCTCAAAGCCTGTTTCCGCCAGGAGTGCGCGGTCATTCCTCTCTAGGGGAGAAGGTACGCTTCGTGCAAAATAGCTGCTGCCCTGGCGGCAAATAAGGCTTCGAACTCTCAGTTTTTGAAAAGGAGTCTCATGATCTGTCAAAAGCAGGTACGTTTTCTCGATCTGGCGTCTGGCAAACTGGTCGCTCAGAGATTGATTGGCAAGCCGCGTTTTCCCGAAACAAAGAACTCCGGAGGTCTCCTTATCCAGCCGGTGTAAAGTGGATAAATTCTCCCACTTCTCCTCAGCGTGCCGAAACCAATCATAAATACCATCGGTCGTATAGGGACTGGGTCGGTGAGTGTTAAGGCCTGCCGGCTTATTAACCACTAAAAGGTGTTCGTCTTCGTATAAAATACAGGGGATCATCGATCAAGAAAGTCGTTAGAGCCTATCTGTCAAAACCGGGATGGCTGCTGACAAAGCTGAAAAGAAATAAAAGAAGCATCGCCCCAACGGCAATAATCCCGAGAGAAATAATCACATTACGCAAGATCCTCAACTGACGATTATAGGCTTCTGTCTCATCATGCTGTTCTTGAAGAAGAGCTTCGTATTTTTTTTCTTTCATCTTTTCCTGGACCATCTCCTCATCAAAAATCTGGAAGACTCTCCAGGAAAGATGTTCTTCGCGGTCTGGAAATATAGGGAGAGACTCCAGATCACTTGCGGGAACTCTTTTGAAACCCACTTTCAGCCAAAAATCAGCCGTCTCCTGAGTCCATATCTTGGACACCCCCAGATTCCGAGAAAGAGTCTGAAATCGCGGCCAGAGCATATCCCGGTAGAGGTCCTGATTCAGTGGGTCGCTGAAAACCTCGCTATGGATCATAGCACCCGTATTTTCGGGATGGATTCCAATCGAAGCTAAAATGCGTTTTGTCTGCGCATCCTCAACCAGATGAAATTCCGTCAGGCGCTTTTCAAAGATATCAGCGGGACAAGAAGCCCTATCCCACAATTCAATCAACTGTGGCAAGTCATCCACCGTGGCACGGCGTGTTATCAGCTTGTCATCCTGCATTCCCCGCTCTTCGGGAAAGTTTAACTATTATCCCTGTCGCGAGTAAAGCAATTTTAAGGCCAAATAGATAATACGACGGGGAGAGTAAAGACCGCGCACATCCGCGACCTTCATCTCTAACACTCTCCCTTTGAGTAGGTTTAACTCATTAAAACGGGTGAAGGAACTCTTTTCGCATCTTTCTTTCAAAAAGGTGGAATTAAGGAATAAGTCTTGCTATCTTAACTGCGCGCTCACAGGAGTGCCATCATTTTTAATGAAACCATTTAATAAAAGACCGCCGGGAACGGGCAGAGGCTTTGGATCCCGCGGCCGCTCAGGTTCCTTCGGACAGACCCCGGATAACAAACGACCTTTCACACGCAGGGCGCCTCGTCCCTTTGACTCCAGCTCTGGAGGAGATTCTGAACGCAGACCTTCCTTCGGGAATCGTCCGCAGAGAAGCTTTGGCAGCCGTCCTCCCTATTCTGAGCGTTCCGAAAGAGGCTTCGGAGACAAACCCTCTTTCCAAAAAGATAGACCCTTCGGCAGACCTTCCTTTGGTAGAGACTCTGACCGTAGACCTTCCTTCGGAGATCGTCCGCAGAGAAGCTTTGGCAGCCGTCCTCCCTATTCTGAGCGTTCCGAAAG
>CAZSTC010000042.1:0-2522 GCA_964609795.1 uncultured Verrucomicrobiota bacterium | reverse complement strand
CGAGACTGAAAGAGAAGAGTATCAACAAGAGGAGAGCGTGGATGAAGCCGAAAGCTGGGATCCGGAGCAAAGCGATCCGGATTCTGACGAAGAGAAATTTGAGGAACAAGGTGAATCCCCCCATTGGACGCCACGCCCTTCATACATCCGCAAAAACGTGCGCCAGTATCCCTTTCCTAAACCGATCAAGCCGATGCCTCCCCGTTATCTGCGGAAGGATACTCCGGCCCCGGTCTCAAGCGAGAATTGGGTGAAACCTTGGGCGCAAATGCGCACCTATTGTTTCAATCCGTGCGTCTTTCCTGCCATGGTGGGAGCCGTCTCTTCGGATGCCCAAGCAGGAAACTGGGTGAAGGTTTATGATCGCGAAGGCTCCCCTTTTGGAGCAGCTTTTTACAATCCCAAGGCCAAAGTTCCCCTCAGGGTGCTGGTCCATGGCGATGTAGAGCCTGGAGACCAGATTATTTTTGATGCACTGGAGCGGGCTCTCACCTTGCGTCAGGAGATGCTCAAGCTGCCCGAGCGCACCAATGCGTATCGCGTGGTCAACTCTGATGGAGATGGCTTAAGCGGCCTCATCGTGGACCGCTATGACAACGTGCTCAGCCTGGAGGTTCACAGCCTTGGTATTTATCTGCGCTTGAACAAAATCCTCGAATTCCTACATCAGCGTCTGGGGACTCAGTACGAAATCATCCATGTGGATGAGAGAGTCCGGCAGATCGAGGGAATCAAGAATGTTCCTGAGCCAAGACTCCCCGGCAGAAGCGTTAAAATCCAGGAAAATGGCGTCAAATTCGAAGTAGATTTCTCCAAAGGCCACAAAACGGGATTTTTCTGCGATCAGCGTGAAAACCGTCTCAAATTCTCCGGCCTGGTCCATGGCAAACGAGTCCTGGATCTCTGCTGCTATACGGGCGCTTTTTCCATCATGGCCAGTGTCCTGGGCGGAGCCGCCGAGGTCACCGGCGTAGACCTGGATGAAGAAGCCATCGAGCAAGCCAAGCGCAATGCTCACATCAATATGCAGCATAAGATCAACTGGGTTCACGCCGACGCCTATTCTTATGCCCGGCAAATGCAGACGAACGGAGAAAAATGGGATGTCGTCCTCATTGACCCGCCCAAGTTTGTCGAAAGCCGCGACCCCGAGGAAGAATTCAAAGCCTGGGGTAAGTATGAAGATATCAATAAGCTGGGCATCAGCCTGCTCGCACCGGGTGGAACTCTGGTGAGCTGCTCCTGCTCCGGACTTCTCAGCCTCAATCGGTTTGAGGATATTCTGGTCAAGGCAGCCCATCGCAATAATCGACGCCTGCAGATCTTTGACGTCACCGGGGCCGGTTCAGACCATCCGATCTATTCCAATTGCCCTGAGAGCCGCTATCTGAAAGTCCTCTGGACACGAGTGATCTAGGGCCGATATTTTCCAATATCTTTCAAAGAGAGTCTTCGGGCTCTCTTTTCTCTTTTCCCGGAAGGGTCTGGCCTTGCAAGAGCGGCCTTTGCATGAGATAATCGGCCCGTCTTATGGGACACGTTAAATTGTTCATACCGGGGCCGATTGAGGTAAGCGAAAAGACATTAGCAGCTTTCGCCAAGCCTGTCATCGGACATCGCAGCCAGGCGTTCAAAGATTTATACGCCCGGGTGCAACCTCGTCTGCAGCAGTTGTTTTACACAAAACAACCTGTCTTTCTCAGCACCTCCTCTGCCTGGGGCGTGATGGAGGCTGCCATCCGTAATCTGGTCAACAAGAAGGTGCTCTGTTGCGGAAACGGGGCCTTCTCTGATAAGTGGCTGGACGTCGCATTACGTTGTGGTAAAGAAGCCGAAGGCATACGGGCCGAGTGGGGCTCTCCCATCCGCGGATCTGCCATCGAAGAAAAGCTTGCCACAGGAGAGTTTGATGCGGTGACCTTGATTCACAACGAAACCTCTACAGGCACGCAATCTCCTCTGGCCGAGATATCCGCCATTAAAAAGAAATTCCCGGATGTTATGTTCATTGTTGATGCCGTCAGTTCCCTGAGCGGCCAGAAAATTCCCATGGACGAGCTGGGCTTTGACGTGCTCCTTTGCGGTGTGCAGAAGGCTTTCGCCATGCCTCCGGGCCTCGCACTCTTTGCAGTTTCAGAAGCCGGTCTTGCCCGCGCTGCCACAGTCAAAGGCCGCGGCTACTATTTCGATTTTCTGGAGTTCAAGAAGAACGCCGATGGCAACATGACTCCCAGCACTCCGGCCATCAATCATATTTACGCGCTCGAATCCAAGCTGGAAGAGATGTTCCAGGAGGGTTTGGATGCCCGCTTTGCCCGCCATCAAAAGCTGGCTGATATGACCCGCGCCTGGGCAACCAATCACGGTTTTACGCTCTTCCCGGATAAAGGCTATGAATCCATCACGCTGACCTGCGTTAATAACGGCGCCAGACCTGAAAAGGGTGGCCGGGTCATCGATGCGGAAAAATTCGTCAAGCTTGTCAAAGCCGAGGGCTTCCTGATCAATGGCGGTTACGGAAA